>SKTN01000020.1 GCA_007117945.1 Nitriliruptoraceae bacterium
GGCGGCGGTGCGCGCCGCGGCGAGCGCCACCTCGACGTCGTCCCCGGTGACCGTAACGTGGCCGATCTTGCGGCCCGGTCGCGACGCCTTGCCGTACAGGTGCACCGCCGCGCCCGGGACCTCCAGGGCAGCGGGCAGCGCTGCCGCGATCCGGTCCTCACCCGGTGGGCCGAGGAGGTTGACCATCGCGGCGGCGGGGACCTGCAGGGACGCGTCCCCGAGCGGCCAGTCCAGGACCGCACGGAGGTGGTTGTGGAACTGCGAGGTGACCGCCGCCTCGATGGTGGCGTGCCCGGAGTTGTGGGGGCGCAGTGACAGCTCGTTGATGGTCAGTTCACCGGCACGGTCGAGGAACAGCTCCACGGCCACGATGCCGACCCCCTCCACGGCGTCGGCGACCTGCTGACCCAGCGCCGTGGCGGCCGCCGCCACCTCGGCCGGGACCCGGGCGGGCTGGAGCAGCTCCACGCAGATCCCACCCTGCTGCACCGTCTCCACGACGGGGTAGGTGACCCGCTGCCCACCGGGGCGCCGCGCGGTGACCACGGCGAGCTCCACCTCGATGTCGACCAGCGCTTCCACGAGCCACCCGCCGCCCCGTGCGAGCACCTCGGCGGCTGCGGCGGCGTCGGCCACCACCTCGACGCCACGCCCGTCGTAACCCCCGCGGCGCGCCTTGCACACCACGGGCCAGCCGTGCTCGGCGGCGAAGGCCGCGACGTCGTCGGCCGAGGACACCGCCGCGAAGGCCGGGACCGCGAGCCCGAGGGCGGCCAGCTGCTCCCGGGCGTGGAGCTTGTCCTTGGCGTGCAGCAGCGCCGCGGCGCTGGGGTGCACGGCGTGCCCGCGCGCGGCCAGCTCCGCGAGCGCCGCGTCGGAGACCAGCTCGTGGTCGAGGGTGACCACGTCCACGGCCTCGGCGAAGGCCAGCAGCGCCGCGTCATCATCGGGGGCGCCGAGGTGGCAGCGCGCACCGGCCAGCACCGCCGGCTCGTCGGTGCGCGTGGCCAGCACGTGCAGTTCGACGCCGAGGTCGATCGCCGCGGCGTGGGTCATCCGTGCCAGCTGCCCGGCACCGACCATCCCCACCCGGGCGGTGGCGGGCCGACTGGGGGCACCGAGGTGGGCGTCACGTTCGACCATGGTGGCTCCTCACCCCTCCAGCAGCGCGGTCAGCCCGCCCTCGAAGGCCGAGCGGACCTCCTCGAGGTCGAGGTCCACCAGCCCGCGGACGCGCAGACGGTTCCCGCCCACCGTGCCGACGTCGGTCAGGGGTACCTCGGCGTCGCCACACAGCTGCGCGAGGGCGCGCACGTGGGTGGAGGGCACGGTGACCAGCACCCTCCCCGGGGACTCGCTGAACAGCTGCTGCGTCGCCGACAGCTCGTCGCCGGCGCCGCCGGTCTCCGCCACCCCCGCGGCGGACAGGTCCACCTCGACGCCGACGTCGCCGGCGACGCACGACTCGGCCAGCGCCACCAGCAGCCCACCGCTACCGACGTCGTGGGCGCTGGACAGCAGGCCCGCACGCGCGGCCTCGTGCAGCACCTCGGCGATCGCCCCCTCGAGGTCGAGGTCGACGGGCGCGAGCACCCCGCCGAGCGGCGCACCCAACCAGCGTTGCAGCTCGGAGCCGGCCAGCCCCGGCACGGTCGGCGCACCGAGCAGGAACACCAGGTCGCCGACGTCCTCGAAGGCGAGCCCGAGCGCGTCCTCGGCATCGGCCAGCACGCCCAGGATCCCGACCACGGGCGTGGGGTGGATCGCACGGCCCTGGGTCTCGTTGTACAGCGACACGTTCCCGCCCGTCACCGGCACGCCGAGGGTGCGACAGGACTCCCCCATCGCGGCGATCGAGGCGGCGAGCTGCCACATGATCTCCGGGCGCTCGGGGTTGCCGAAGTTGAGGCAGTTGGTGGTGGCCAGGGGCCTGGCACCCGTCGCGGCGACGTTGCGGAAGGCCTCGGCCACCACCCGCCGGGTGCCCTCGATCGGGTCGAGCTCGCACCACAGGCCGTTGCCGTCGGTGGAGCACGCCACCGCACGGCGGCTGTCGGGCAGGCGCACCACACCGGCGTCCGCCATGCCCGGCCCGAGCACGGTGCCCGCCAGCACGTGCTGGTCGTACTGCTCGAACACCCACCGCTTGGAGGCCACGTTGGGGCTCGCCAGGAAGGCGAGCGCGGCCTCCTCCATCGTCCGGGACGAACGCCCGGCGGTGACATCGGGCGTGCCTCCCGGCAGGCGAGCGTCCAGGTCCTCGGCCACCACCTCGGCGTAGTCGTCCAGCCAGCCGGGCCGCTCGCGGGGCCGGTCGTAGGTGGGGCCCTCGTCGGCCAGGGAGCGGGCCGGCAGGTCGGCGACCAGCTCCCCGCGGCGGGTGAGGCGCAGCGCGTCGCCCTCCACCACCTCGCCGATCACCGCGGCGGGCACCCCCCAGCGCGCGGCGACCTCCTCCACCTCGGCGAGCCGCTCGGGCGCGACCAGGGCGAGCATGCGCTCCTGGGACTCCGAGCACAGGATCTCCCAGGACGCCATGGACGGCTCGCGCAGGTGCACCCGGTCGAGGTCGACGTCCATCCCGAGCGAGGCCGCCGAGGCCAGCTCCGAGGTGGAGCAGGCGATGCCCGCCGCACCCATGTCCTGGATGCCGGAGATCAGGTCGCGCTCGTAGAGCTCCAGGCAGCACTCGATCAGCAGCTTCTCCGCGAAGGGGTCGCCCACCTGCACGTTGGGGCGCTTCGCGTCGAGGCCGGCGTCGAACTCCTGGCTGGCGAGCACCGAGGCGCCGCCGATGCCGTCGCGGCCCGTGGCGGAGCCCAGCAGGACGGCGAGGTGGCCGACCTCCTCGGCCTTGGCGAGCTGGAGGCGGTCACGGTCCATCACGCCGATGGCCAGCACGTTGGTCAGCGGGTTGCCGGCGTAGGTGGCGTCGAACACCACCTCGCCACCGATGTTGGGCACCCCGACGCAGTTGCCGTAGTGCCCCACCCCACGCACCACCCCGTCGACGAGGTGGCGCTGGAGGGCGTCGGGCTCGTGGGGCACGCCGGCACCGTCGGTCCACCCCCCGGGGTCACCGAAGCGCAGGGGGTCCATCACCGCGATGGGGCGGGCGCCCATGGTGAAGATGTCGCGCAGGATCCCACCGACGCCGGTGGCCGCGCCCTGGAAGGGCTCGACGTAGCTCGGGTGGTTGTGGGACTCGATCTTGAAGGCCACGGCGATGCCGTCACCGACGTCGACCACGCCGGCGTTCTCCCCGGGACCGGCGATCACCCAGGGCTCGTCGTGGGCGAGGCCGCGCAGGTGGATCTTCGACGACTTGTAGGAGCAGTGCTCGGACCACATCACCGAGTACATGCCGAGCTCAGCGACGGTGGGGATGCGGCCGAGCGTCGCCTCGATGCGGTCGTACTCGTCGCCGCGCAGGCCGAGCTCGTAGCCCAGCTCGCGGGCCCGCTCGGGGGGGAGGGTCTCCTCGGGCGGGAAGGCCCGGCCGGGGGGCGGGGAAGGGGAGGATGGGGCGGTGTCGGACACGGCGGCGGCCTGGTCGTGGGTGGTGTCAGCCAGCGGCCGGCAGCCCGGCCGCGGCCAGCCTACGTGACCGGCCCATGCCGGCCGTCCCGACCCGCGGAGAACATATCGTTCTTCGTTGCATTATCGATGTTCGATGTGTTATCGTTCTTCGATACGCAGACCCGGACCGCCACCACCGCAGCCCGCGGCGGGCGCACCCGGGGACGGGAGGTCACGAACATGACGAACCGGGACGGACGCCCACGTCGCGACAGCGCACGCACCCTGGCCGCCCTCGTGCTCGCGCTGGGCGTGGTGGCGGCGCTGGCAGGGCCGGTACTGGCGGTCTACCAGCTCACCCAGCCGGGCGGTGCGGTGGCCGTGATGGTGACCGACACCTCGGTGCTGGGTGACCCCACACCCGACGGCCTGCCCGAGGGGACCAGGCTCGATCTGGCCGGCGCCCTGGACACCGTCGACCTCGAGGTGGCTGCGCTGCCGGCCGGGCTCCGGCTGCTGACCCGCCTGGACGATCTGGTCGCCGGCGCCGTCCTGTTCGCCGGCGCGCTGATCCTGCGCAACATCCTCGCGGACGTCGGTCGCGGGCAGCCCTTCCACCCGCGGATGCCGGGCCGCATCGCGGGACTGGCGGTCGTGGTCGTCGTCGGGGCGCTGTTCCCGGGACTCGCCGGGACCCTGGCCACGGTGGTCGTGCTCGAGTCGATCGACGGGTTCGGCGGCGGATCGCCACTCGGCTTCGTGATCGGGGAGCTCAGCCTGCTCCCGTTCGTGGTCGCGGGTGCGCTGGCCATCGCCAGCAGGGTGTTCCGGCAGGGCCAGCAGCTGACCGACGAGCTCGAGGGGCTGGTCTGATGGCGCCGGCCGCGCCTGACGACGGCGGGCACGGGATCGTGTGCCACCTCGACGTCCTGCTCGAACGCCGGCAGCTGACGCTCAAGGAGCTCTCGGAACGGGTCGGGGTGACGGTGGTCAACCTGTCGGTGCTGAAGAACGACCGGGCACGGGCCGTGCGCTTCTCCACCCTCGCCGCGCTGTGCGAGGCGCTGGAGTGCCAGCCCGGGGAGCTGTTCAGCTACGCCGGCGACGGGGTCGCCACCGAGGCGGGCGCGCGGGACCCGGCGGGTGGCACGGAGCGCGGGTGAGGGCCCTGGCAGGACCCTCGGCCCCACCCGCCCTGCACCGCCGCGATGCCAGGGCCGAAGGTCCCGTGGAGTGAGCGAGCCGGTACCCTGCGGTCACCGCCACTCCGAGCTTCGAGGTCCTCAGTGGACGCCCTCAACACCCTGCGCGCCGTCCTGGTCGCCTTCGCTGCCGTCGCCGCGATCCTGCTCACCTTCCAGGGACAGTGGTTCCCCGCGGGGATCCTGGGGGCGGGCATCCTCGCCCACCTCGCGCTCTTCGCCTACCTGCGCGCCGACCGGCGGAAGATGGCGGCCGAGGACCCCTTCGAGCGGCTCCTGCAGGGCAACTGACGGGCTCAGGCGAGCGCGGACGCCGCACGCAGCACGCTGTCGAAGAAGCCACGGCCGTCGGTGCCGCCGATCAGCGCGGGGTCCACGGCGTGCTCGGGATGGGGCATGAGCCCGACCACGTTGCGTGCGGCGTTGGTGACACCGGCGATGTCGCGCAGTGACCCGTTGGGGTTGCTCGCCGCGGCGTAGCGTGCGACCACGCGCCCCTCGCCCTCGAGGAGGTCCAGGGTGGCCTCGTCGGCGACGTAGCGACCCTCCCCGTGCTTGGCGGGGATCACGATGGTCTGCCCCGCGGTGAAGGCGCCGGTCCAGGCGGTGTCCGTCGCGGTCACCGTCAGGGGCACGTCCCGGCACACGAAGCGCAGGTTGGCGTTGCGGGTCAACGCCCCTGGGAGCAGGCCGGCCTCGCACAGCACCTGGAACCCGTTGCAGATGCCGAGCACCGGTCCACCCGCGGCGGCGAAGTCCGCAACGGCCTGCATCACCGGGGCCCGGTGCGCGATGGCCCCGCACCGCAGGTAGTCCCCGTGGGAGAAGCCGCCCGGAAGGATGACCGCGTCCACCCCACCGACGTCGGAGCGGCCGTGCCACAACGCCTCGGTGCGCCCACCGCAGGCCTCCACCGCCCGACGTGCGTCGCGGTCGTCGAGGGAACCGGGGAAGGTCACCACGCCGATCAGCATCCGTGCCTCCCGCTGCCTCCCCGGGGCACGCCCGGGACCTCGCCGTCGCCACGTCCGGGACGGTCCGCGGCAGCCTACCGAGGACGGTGGGTGGGCCCACCGAGCCGCAGGGCCCCGACGGTGGCGGGGACGAGCAGCAGCAGCGCCCCGAGCGCCAGCGCGGGGTAGCCGGCCACCGCGAGCACGACCCCCGCCAGGGTCCCACCGACACCGCCCGCCAGGTGCATCGCCAGGTCGCTGGCGCCCTGCACCGCCGGCCGGTCCGCGGTCTCGACCGCCTCGGTCAGCCACGCGGACCCGGCGATCAGGCAGGCCGACCAGCCGGTGCCCAGCAGGACCAGCCCGCCCTGGAACCGCACCGAGCCCGTGGGGTCACCCGTAGCGGCCAGCCCCGCCGCGACGGCCAGCTGGGCCAGACCGAACAGCACGACGTTGCGCCGACCGAACCGGTCGGCCAGGGCGCCCATCACCGGACTGAGGGCGTACATGCCGGCGATGTGGAGGCTGATGGTGATCCCGACCAGGTCGAGGGCGGAGCCGCGGTCCTCCATGTGCACCGGGGTCATCACCATGATGCCCACCATCACGGCGTGGGCGGCGGTGATGGCCAGCACCGCCACGAGCGTCTCGGGCACGCTGCGGATCGTGCGGGCTGCGGACCGCAGCGACGCCCACCCCGTCGTGGCCACCGCCGGCACCGCCGCGTCCTCCACGATCCGCAGAGGATCGGGCCGCAGCAGGATCCACTGCAGCAGGGCGGCACCGGCGAAGGACAGCAGCGAGAACAGGTAGGCCCCCGCCAGGGGCGGCAGCCCGAGCACCGCGGACACCGCAGCACCCGGTCCCGTCAGGTTCGGGCCGGCCACCGCACCGATCGTGGTCGCCCACACGATCGTGGACAACGAGCGGGCCCGTCGCTCGGGTCGTGCCAGGTCCGTCGCCGCGTAGCGCGCCTGGAGGTTGGAAGCACTGGCCCAGCCGAAGGCCGTGGAGGCGACCACGTGGAGCCAGAACATCCCGAGGACCGCCGCCAGCACGGCCAGCGCCGCCCCGAGGGCACCGACGAGGTAGCCCGTCACCAGGCTCGGGCGACGCCCCCGGGCGACCGCGAGCCGTGCGATGACCAGGGCCGCCACCGCCGCGCCCAGGGTGGAGGCCGTGGCCGACACCCCCGACAGTGCGGCCGCGCCGCTCAGCTCGTAGGCCAGCAACCCGACCACCGCCACGCCCGAGCCGACGCCGACGCCGCCGAGCACCTGGCTGGCGACGAGCACCCGTACGGTGCGCCGCTGCAACCGGTCGCGCTCGGCGTCACCGAGGGGGGCGTGGGCGTCGCGGGCGGCAGGGTGCGGCGGGCCGTCGGCCGGGGGCACCTCAGCGGTCATCGCGGAACCCGACCTCCAGCAGGTCACCGACGGGGTCGTCGGCAGCGAGCAGCTCCTCCACGTCCCGGCAGCCCCGGGGCAGCTCCTCACCGAGGTCGAGGGTGCGACAGGCCTCGTGCTGGATGCGCGCCGCTGTGAGCTCCGTGGTGACGCCCACGGGCTGACCGGGCCACGCGGGGTCGCTGAGCAGCGCGAGCTGGTGCAGCACGGCGGGCGCACCCCGGACGGCGTCGTCGAACTGGAACTTGGCGTTCAGCTCCATCACCAGCCGGTCGTCCTCCACCCGGGTGGAGGACTCCACCCCCGACAGCTCGAAGGTCGCGACACGCAGCTGGCCACCGCCCGCGATCCATGCCACGAGCCCCTCGCGGAGCTCCGGGTGGCGGTCGCTGTCCACCACCTCGCAGGCTGCCGCCAGCGCGCCCGTGGCCGCCGCCTGGGAACCCGCGTCGCCGATGATGCGGATGGCCTGGGCGCAGCCGGGGCCCGGCACGGCGTCCCTGGTCTCGGACAGCATCGCGTCACCGCGGGCGATCGTGACCTCGGGACCGCCGGCGGGGCGACGCTCCGCCGCACCGACCGGGTCACGGTCGATGGACAGGAAGGCCCACACCGTGACCGCGATCGCCACGGGAGCCAGCACCAGCATCGCGAGAACGAACCACCGCTGGAGCACGGGCTCGCCCGTGGGCAGGGTCGGCAGGCCGTCGTCCTGCAGGGGCGGGAGTGCACCACCCTGAGCCCCTGCGGATGCACCACCGCCAGCGGCGCCCGTCCCGGCACCGTCGTGCCCACCCTGCGCGTCGTCCACCACCGTCTCAGGCGTCGGCGCGCTCGGACTCGTCGATCACCCGCCACCGGTAGGACTCGATGACGGGGTTGGTCAGGAAGCCCTGGCACATGGCATCCACCCGCGCGGCCAGCTCCTCGCCCTCGGCCTCGACCACCAGCTCGAGGTGCTTGCCGACGCGGACCTCGTGCACGCCCTCGTAGCCCAGCCCGGGCAGGGCCTCCTCCACCGCACGGCCCTGGGGATCGAGGATCTCGCGCTTGAGCAGGACATCGACGGCGACGCGCGGCATCGGGGGCTCCTGTGGGACCGGATCCGTTCCGCAGGACGACGGTTGCAGGGGGCGCGGATCGGCGGGGGGCCAGCGTAGCGACGGGTCAGGGTGCGCCCCCACCGGCACCCAGGGGGCTCGCGCCGCTGAGGGGGAGCAGCACCACGAAGCACGCTCCCCCACCTTCCGCCTGCTCGTAGCGGACCTGGCCACCGTGCTGGGCGGTGACCCGTTGGACGATGCTCAGCCCCAGGCCCGAGCCCCCTCGGGCCCGCCGGTCGCTGCCGTCGGCCTGGGTGAAGGGCTCGAACATCCGGGCCTCGAAGGCGGCGGGTACGCCCGGCCCGTGGTCGCGTACACGCAGCTCGGCGCGGGGCCCCGCGCGGCCCACGGCCACCTCGACGGTGCTGCCCCGAGGGGAGAAGGCCACGGCGTTGGCCAGCAGGTTGCCCACCACCTGGTGCAGTCGGCGGGCATCCCCACGCACGGGTGTCGGTCCGAGCGCGGCGAGCACCACCTCGACACCCCGGTGCGCCGCCGCCGTCCGGTGCTCCTCGACGCACTCGGCGACCACCGTGCCCAGGTCGAGCTCCTCGATATCGAGCTCCACCCCGTCGGCCTCGATCCGGGAGAGGTCGAGCAGGTCGTCGACCAGGGCTGCCAGACGGTCGGTGTTGCGCCGGGCGACCGTCACAAGCTCGACGGCACGGGCCTCATCGAGGGCGATCGCCCCGGTGGTCGCCCGCGCGAGCAGGTCGACGGCTCCGGCGATGGAGGTCAGTGGGGTCCGCAGCTCGTGGCTGACCGTGGCCAGGAACTCCTGCTTCAGCCGCTCCACCCGGCGCCGCTCCGTCACGTCGTCGACGACGGTCCAGACCGCCGGCCGGCCTCCCGCCGTCGGGAGCAGGACACCCTCCAGCACCACCTCACGCAGCGACCCGTCGCGATCGTGGATGCGGCGCTCGAGTGGGCCGTACCGGGCGGTGCGCGCCAGCTGCTCGCGGACCTGTGCCAGGCGGCCCGGACTGAGATCGGCGAGGAGCGCGTGGTGCTGCTGGTCCCGCAGCTGCTCGATGGGGGCGCCGAGCAGCGCGGCGGCAGCGAGGTTGCCGTCGAGCAGGGCACCGTCCGGCCAACCGGTGACCACGATCGGGGTCGGTGCCAGATCGAAGAAGGTGCGCAGCTGCGCCTCGTTGCGACGGCTGCGCTCCTCGCTCTCCTTCAGCGCGGAGACGTCGGCGACCACGGCGAGGTGGGAGGGCGCGCCGCCGTCGGCACCCGACCGGGCGCGCATCGCCAGCTGCACCCACCGGGTCGTCCCATCGGACAGCGCCAGCCGGAGCTCGAGCTCCTGGGGCTGGGCCGTGTCGGCCACCGACAGGGCCCGGAGGAAACGGTCCCGGTCCTCGTCCTCGACGAAGCTGGCGGCCTCCTGGCCCACCAGCGCTGCTGCCGGCCGTTCGAGCAGCTCCCGCATGCGCCGGTTGGCGTAGGCCGTGCGGCCGGCGGCGTCGAGCTCCCAGATCCCGTCGTGGGCGAGCTCGACGAACTCCTTGAACCGCAGGAGCTCCCCGCGACGCCGCCGCTCCTCGGTGATGTCGGCGATCGTGCCGTACACGCTGGTCACCGCACCGGTGCCGTCCCGACGGTGGGCGAGCCCCGTGGTCCTGACCCACAGCGACCGGCCATCGCTGCGCTGCAGGGGGAGCTCGAGGTCGTAGCCGGCACCGCTCGACACCAGCGCGTCGAAGGCGGCCTCGAGCTGCTCCGCGGCGTCGGGGGCGTAGAAGGACAGGGCCTGTTCCACGGTCAGCGGGCCCTGTGCGGGATCGGTGCCGTGGAGCTCGTGGGTCACCTGGGACCACCACACCTCACCCGCTCCGAGCTCCAGCTCCCAGCTCCCGATCCGGCTGAGCTGCTCGACGTGGCCCAGCAGGGCCGCTTCACGTCGTCGCTCGGTCACGTCCCGGGCGACACCACGGGCGACCCCCGCCCCGGGGTCGGCGACCACGTTCCACTCCAGCCACCGGTACCCGCCCTCCGCGGTGCGGTACCGGTTCGCGAGCCCGCTGATGACCGCGCCCCGGTTCAGGGCGCGCAGCTGTTCGCGGGTCTCGGGGAGGTCATCGGGGTGGACCAGGTCCAGGTAGCGCGTGCCGATCAGGTCCGAACGCTGCCACCCCAGCACCCGCGTCCAGGCCGGGTTGACCTCCGTGAGCACGCCGGCCATCGTTGCGACGACGAGCAGGTCCCACGCGTGCGCGAAGTAGGCGTCGGCCGCGTCGGGATCCACGTCACAGGGCGCGTACGGACGACGACCGCCGCACCTGTGCGATCAAGGCCGCCGCCTCGAAAGGCTTGCGGATCACCCCCACGGCGCTGGTCGTCGCCAGGAACTCCAGGTCGTCGGGGTGGGTCTTGGCCGTCACGAACAGCGCCGGCACACCCGCGCACCCGGGCAGGAGCCGCAGCTCCTCCAGCAGGGTGGGGCCGTCGATCACCGGCATCATCACGTCGAGCAGCAGGACGTCGGGTGCCGCGGCTGCGACGGCCGCGCGGGACTCCTCCGCGGTGGCGCAGGAGCGCACGGCGATGTCCGGCTCCCCTTCGAGGAGCAGCCGCACCAGCAGCAGGGTCTCCGGATCATCGTCGACGTGCACCACGTCGATGGCAGCTCGCACGGCGCCACTCCCCCGATCAACCGTTCCAGACAGGGACCCAGTCTATGACACCACCGCCCGGGGGTGTCGGGTCGAAGTGCCCGGCCACGCGGCGCTGTCGGTCGCTGCGTAGCATGCGCTCGGAACCTGCTGCCTCCCCTGCCGTCGTGGAGGGAGGATCCGCTCCCACGTAAAGGACGCCCCGTGCAGTCGGTGCTGGTCGCGAACCGCGGTGAGATCGCCATCCGGGCGTTCCGAGCCGCCACAGAGCTCGGCCTGAAGACCATCGCGGTCTACGCCCGCGAGGACCGGGACTCCCTCCACCGCATCAAGGCCGACGAGGCCTACGAGATCGGCGAGCCCGGCCACCCGGTGCGCGCCTACCTCGATGTCGACGGGCTGGTCGACACGGCCGTCACGGTCGGTGCGGACGCCATCTACCCGGGCTACGGCTTCCTGTCGGAGTCCCCCGCGCTGGCCAAGGCCACCGCTGACGCCGGCGTGATCTTCGTCGGCCCACCCGCCGACGTCCTGGAGCTGACGGGCTCGAAGACCCACGCCCGCGATGTCGCGGAGAAGGCCGGGATCCCGGTGCTGGCGGCCTCGCCACTGCTCGCGGACCCCTCGGAGGCCGCCGCACACGCCGAGCGCATCGGCTTCCCCGTGTTCGTCAAGGCCGCCGCGGGCGGCGGTGGCCGCGGCATGCGCCGCGTCGAGTCCGCCGAGGACCTCGCCAGCGCCGTGGAGACCGCCATGCGCGAGGCCGAGGGCGCCTTCGGCGACCCCCGGGTGTTCCTCGAGCAGGCCATGACCCGCCCGCGCCACATCGAGGTGCAGATCCTCGCCGACGCCCAGGGCGAGGTCGTCCACCTCTACGAGCGGGACTGCTCCCTGCAGCGCCGCCACCAGAAGGTGCTCGAGCTCGCGCCTGCACCGAACCTGCCCGGGGAGCTGCGGGAGCAGCTGTGCGCCTACGCGGTGCAGTTCGCCCGCGCCGTCGACTACCGCAACGTCGGCACCGTGGAGTTCCTCGTCGAGGACGCCACCGGGCCCGCCCCCCGAGCGGTGTTCATCGAGATGAACCCCCGCATCCAGGTCGAGCACACCGTCACCGAGGAGGTGACCTCCGTCGACCTCGTGGCCTCCCAGCTGCGGATCGCCGGTGGGGCGAGGCTGGCGGACCTCGGCCTGGCCCAGGACACCATCGCCACCCGCGGGTTCGCCCTCCAGGCCCGGATCACCACCGAGGACCCCGAGCACGGCTTCCGCCCCGACACCGGACGGATCTCCGCCTACCGCTCGCCCGGTGGCGCGGGTATCCGCCTGGATGCCGGCAGCGCCTACGTCGGCGGGGAGATCAGCCCCTTCTTCGACTCCATGCTGGTCAAGCTGACCGCCCGCGGTGCCGACTTCGACACCGCGATCCGCCGCGCACAGCGTGCGCTGGCCGAGTTCCGCATCCGCGGGGTGCGCACCAACATCCGCTTCCTCAGGGGTCTGCTGGCAGAGCCGGCCCTGCTCGCCGGGGACGTCTCCACCGCCTTCATCGACGACCGGCCCGAACTGCTGCTGGCCTCCAAGGGGGCCAACCGCGCCCAGCGCCTGGCGACCTTCCTGGCCGACCGCACCGTCAACCGCGAGTACGGGCCGCCGCCACGCCTGGTGGCGCCGGCGTCGAAGCTGCCGGAGCTCGACGCGGCGCAGGCACCGCCCGCCGGCAGCCGGGACCGGCTCAAGGAGCTCGGCCCGGAGGGGTTCGCCCGTTGGCTGCGCGACCACGACCGCGTGCACGTCACCGACACCACCCTGCGCGATGCGCACCAGTCGCTGTTCGCCACCCGGATGCGGACCTACGACATGCTGCAGGCCGCTCCGCACCTCGCCCACGGGCTGCCCCAGCTGCTGTCCCTGGAGTGCTGGGGCGGAGCCACCTACGACGTGGCCCTGCGCTTCCTCCACGAGAACCCCTGGACGCGCCTGGAGCAGCTCCGCGAGGCCGTGCCCAACATCAACCTGCAGATGCTGCTGCGCGGCCGCAACCTCCTGGGCTACACGGCGTACTCGGAGAAGGCCGTGCGGGCCTTCGTCGAGGAGGCAGCGGCCGCCGGGCTGGACATCTTCCGCATCTTCGACGCCCTCAACGACGTCGAGCAGATGCGCACCGCCATCGTCGCCGCCCGCGACGCCGGCGCGCTCGCCGAGGGGACCCTGTGCTACTCCGGGGACCTCACCGACCCCGGTGAGGACATGTTCACCCTCGACCACTACCTCGGTGTCGCCGA
>SKTN01000110.1 GCA_007117945.1 Nitriliruptoraceae bacterium
ACCCGCACGCCCCTGAGCCGCGTGCCCTCGCCCTACGGGCTGTGGATCGCGCTGTTCTCCGTGGCGATCTTCACCGCGCCGAACCTGCTGCTGCTGGGCATCGCGGGGACCGACGCCGTCGAGACCGTCGCCGTGGAGTCCTCCGGCCTGATCGTGCTCAACCTGCTCGTGGGCCTGGTGCTGCAGCTGGTGGTGTTCGTCATCGCCCTGCTCCCGCTGCTGGCCGCGGGGCGTCCCTACAACCGGCTCCTCGGCCCGACCCGGACCACCCCGGTGATGGTGGCGATCGGCCTGGGCAGCGGGCTGGTGGTCGCGGTGCTCGCCTACACCCTCAACGCCATCGCCGTGCTGGTCACGGGCTCGGAGGAGCCGGTGCAGCAGCAGCTGCTCCAGGACGCCCTGGCCGGGGGACTGCCTCTGGTGCTGGTCAGCCTGCTGGCGGTGGTCGTGGCGCCGCTGGTCGAGGAGGTGATCTTCCGTGGGGTGCTGTTCCGCGCCCTGGCGGATCGCGGCAACCTCGGTGTCGCCCTGGTGGTCTCCTCGGCGGTGTTCGCCCTGATCCACGTCGAGGTGGTGCTCTCCCAGCCCGCGGCCCTGGTGGGGCTGTTCACCGTCGGGATGGTCCTGGCCGTGGCCTTCCACCTGACGGGCAACATCATGGTGCCGATCCTCGGCCACGCGGTGTTCAACGCCATCTCGCTGTCGCTGACCGTGGTCCTCGACCGCCTCGATCTCGAGGAGCTCCTCGAGCTCGCAGCAGCGGTGGTGGCGGCCTCGCTCACCCTGGCGGCCTGACGCGCTCACGCGGCGCCCTCCCCCCGGCACGGTCCAGGCCACTAGGTTCGATGTTCCACGCAGCGTGGCGTGGGGACGTCGGCCGTCGCGGTGAGGGAGGGCAGCATGTCCGGGAGCGTGCAGGTCGGGGTGCCCGCGGAGGTCAAGGACCGGGAGCGACGGGTGGCGCTGACCCCACCTGCGGTGCACGTGCTGGTCGAACGTGGCCACGCGGTGCTGGTGCAGGCCGGGGCGGGTGACGGTGCCGGGTTCCGCGACGAGGAGTTCCTCGCCGAGGGGGCCCGGCTCACCCGCGATCCAGCGGAGGTGTGGGGCAGCGACGTCGTGGTGAAGGTCAAGGAGCCCCAGCCCTCGGAGTACGGCTACCTCCGTGAGGACCTCACCCTGTTCGGCTACCTCCACCTCGCCGCGGAGCCGGACCTGACCGCCGCGCTGGTGGCCTCGGGCTGCCGGGCGTACGCCTTCGAGACCCTCACCGACGAGCACGGCCTGCCCCTGCTGGCACCGATGTCGGAGGTCGCGGGCCGGGCCGCGGCCATCATCGGCGCCGCCCACCTGTCGGCGGCGCTCGGCGGCAGCGGCACCCTGATGGGCGGTGCGGCGGGTGTCCCCCCCGCCAAGGTGCTGGTCATCGGGCTCGGGGTGGCGGGCGGGATCGCCGCCCGGGGGGCCCGGGGGCTCGGTGCCCACGTCACGGGGGTGGACGTCGATCTGGAGCGGCTGTACCGCTACCGCCTCGACGGGACCCTGGACGCCTCGCAGTCGGGTGAGCCCTCCCTGGTCGCCGGGCACGTGCGTGAGGCCGACCTGGTCATCGGCGCGGCGCTGGTGCCCGGGGCCCGTGCACCGGAGGTGGTCACCGAGGCCATGGTCGCCTCCATGCGGCCGGGTTCGGTGATCGTCGACCTGGCCATCGACCAGGGCGGGTGCGTGGCCACCGCCCGGCCCACCAGCCTGTCGGAGCCCACCTACGTGGTCCACGACGTGGTGCACTACTGCGTGACCAACGTGCCGGGGCAGTTCCCGCGGACCGCCTCGGCTGCGCTGTCCGCCGCGGTGATCGGCAAGGCCGTCCACCTCGTCGATGACGTGGCCGCGGGACGGGCGGGCGGTGGCGAGGAGCACCCGGCGTTGGCGGGGGCCGCCAACGTCGTGGCCGGCCGGGTGGTCCACGAGGCCGTGGCCGAGGCGCTCGGCTACGCCTGACCCCCTCCGCGTCCCTGCGGGTGGGGGTGCCACCGGCAGCACGCGGTACCGTGTGCACCCCCGCTACGGAGCCACGCGGGAGGCTGCCACGGGTCGCGGCGACCGGTTCGACCGGCGACGACGGTCCCTGAGGCGAGGAGCGAAGCTGTGCGACGCACGCTCATGAAGTCGAAGATCCACCGGGCGCGGGTCACGGGTGCGGACCTGCACTACGTCGGTTCGATCACCATCGATCCGGACCTGATGACCGCGGCGGACCTGCTGCCCAACGAGAAGGTGCAGGTCGTCGACATCGACAACGGGGCCCGGCTCGAGACCTACGTCATCCCCGGGGTGCCCGGCAGCGGTGATATGTGCCTCAACGGCGCCGCGGCGCGCCTGGTGCAGCCGGGCGACCTGGTCATCGTGGTCAGCTACGCGGAGTTCGAGGACGCCGAGGCCCGGGCCTTCGAACCCACCGTGGTGCTGGTCGATCGCGACAACCGCATCACCGAACTGACGACCACGGAGCCCGCGCACACCCGCGCCTGACCCCCGGCCCCGCACCCCGCCATCGCCGCGGTGCTGTCCGGGCGGCGTGTGGCCATCCGGCGACAGTGGTGTATCCGGATACGCTCGTGTATCCGAACGTCCCGGGACGGGCTCCCGGGCCCCACCGTCGTCCCCGGGATCCCACCATGGCGCAGGCCCCACCCACGGGCACCCCCACGTCCCGTCCGCGTCGTCGTGACCACCGGCCGCCGGCCCGGCGTCCGCGGGCCCGCCGGCGTCAGCGCCTCGCGCGCGGCAGCGCCGTGGCCGCGCTGGCCGGCGTGCTGCTGGTGTGGCCGGCGCCCGTGCTGGTACCCGGCATCGCCTGCGGTCCCGTGGCCGGCGACACCGCGGTGGTCACCGCGGGCTCCCTGGCCGGTGACGGGGAACTCGACACCCTGGAGCAGCGGATCGTCGGTGGGGACGGCGAGGTGTGCGTGACCGAGGCCGTGGGTGTGCCCACCGTCGCGGTGGGCATCCTGCACGCCGATGCCGAGGGCCGCTCCCGGGAGGCGGCGGAGCTCTCCAGGGTCGAGGGCCGCCTGACCACCCGCATCGAGGCCCGTGACGTCACCGCCGCGACCCGGGACGTCACGGTGTTCGGCCCCCTGGGTGCGGGCACCGTGCAGCGGCGCGTCGGTCTGCCGCAGCTGGTGCGGATCGCCGTCACCTACCCGTCGAGCTGGGACGTGGAGGCCACCGAGGGCGAGGGGGTCACCACCACCGTGGTGGACGGGGTCATCGAGGTGTCGCGCACCGCGGTGCTGTTCCCGCCGCTGCTGGAGGGTGCCCTGCGTCTGGGGGTGCACGCCACCCCCGGCCGCGGCACCCCCAGCGTGCAGGTGGAGGCGACCCCGCTGGCGGCCGTGGACCCCTTCGTGCTCCCGGACGGGGTACTGGAACAGGACGCGCTCGCGGTGATCGGGGCACTGGGTGAGGTCGGTGAGGACGGCGCGACGCTGCTGGCAGGCGGCGCGGACGAGCTGGCCGAGGGCCTCGGCGAGGTCGCGGGGGGCGCCGGGGAGCTGGCCACCGGTGCCGGTGAGCTCGCCGGCGGTGTCGCCGGGCTGGCCGGTGGAGCGGGTGAGCTCGCCGGTGGCGCCGGCGAGGTGGCGGGCGGGGCGGCG
>SKTN01000017.1 GCA_007117945.1 Nitriliruptoraceae bacterium
GGTGCCGAGGGCGAGCTGCTGGAGGTCGCGGCCCTGGCGCCCGACGGGGGAGCGGTCCCCGTGCACCGCGCCGCCAACGTCGCCGCGGCGGCCACCGCCGCGCTGCTGGCGGGGATCGCGCCTGCGGCCGTGTCCCGCGCGGCTATCACCCACCGGCCCGGTCCGCACCGCTTCGAGACCGTGGCCATCGATCCCCGGGGGGTGCGCTACGTCAACGACTCCAAGGCCACCAACGTCCACGCGGCCCTGGCCAGCCTGGGGGCTGCCGGACCCACGGTGTGGATCGCGGGCGGGCTCGCCAAGGGCGTCGACCTCGAGCCCCTCGCCGACGCCCTCGACGGGGTGCACGACGCCGTGGTGATCGGCACCGCGGCCGAGGATCTCGCCGCCCTGTGCCGCCGCGCGGGGGTGGAGGCCCACCACGCCGCGGACCTCGATCGGGCGGTCGAACTCGCCGCCCAGCTGTCGGCACCGGGGGACACCGTGCTGCTCGCACCCGCCTGCGCCTCCTTCGACCAGTTCACCAGCTACGCCCACCGCGGTGAGGTCTTCACCGCTGCCGCACGTCGGATCGCCGCAACCGCGCGTCAGGTGTGCCCATGAGCATCGATCAGCCGCCCCGCCACCTCCCCGCGGAGCAGGAACCCACGGGTCGGTGGCTCCGGCTGCGGCAGCGCTGGCAGCCCGGCGCCTGGACCGCTGATGCCACGGCGGTGACCCTGCTCACCCTGGTGCTGGTCCTCCTCGGCCTGGTCATGAGCTTCTCGGCGTCCTTCGTCCCCGCCGCCGAGGCGGGTGATCCCTTCGCGGTGTTCCGCCGGCAGGCCGGCTGGGCGGCGATCGGCCTGGCCGGCTTCGTGCTCGCCGCGCGCCTCGACCACCGGATCTGGCGGGGGCTGTCCTGGCCCCTGCTCCTGATCTCCCTCGCTGGGCTCGTGCTGCTGCTCGTGCCCGGGGTGGGTGAGACCCGCTACGGCTCGACGCGGTGGATCGGGATCGGCCCCCTGTCGATCCAGCCCTCGGAGCTGGCCAAGCTCGCCACCCTGCTGTGGCTGGCCGACGTGCTGCACCGCAAGCGCCCCCGGGACGGCTCCCCCCACACCACCGAGCACCTCCTTATCCCGGCCCTGCCCCTGCTGGTGCTGCTGGCGGTGCTGGTCCTCGCCCAGCCCGACCTCGGGACCACGATCCTGCTGGGCCTGATCGTCGGTGCCGTGCTGTGGGTGGAGGGGCTTCCCGGGCGCATCGTCGCGGCGGCCGTGGCGCTGGGTGGCCTGGCCGTGGCGGCCCTGGCGGTCGTGGCGCCCTACCGCGTGGCCCGTGTGCGGGGGTGGCTGTGGCCCGAGCAGTTCCCCCTGGAGGAGGGCTTCCAGCTGCTGCAGTCGCGCTACGCCCTGGGCTCCGGCGGCACCTTCGGCCTGGGGCTCGGCTCGTCGCGGGGCAAGTGGCACTTCATCCCCAACGCCGACACCGACTTCATCTTCGCTGTGATCGGGGAGGAGCTCGGCCTGGTGGGCGCGCTGGGGGTCGTCGCCCTGTTCGCCGCACTGCTCTACGTCGGGCTCAAGGTGGCCTACGCGGCAACCGACGGGTTCGGTCGTACCGTGGCCCTGGCCGCCACGGTGTGGATCGTCGGCCAGGCCCTGGTCAACATCGGTACCGTCACCGGGCTGCTGCCGATCACCGGGGTGACCCTGCCGCTGGTGTCCGTTGGTGGGTCCTCGTTGGTCTCGACCCTGCTGGCGCTCGGCATCCTGGTGGCCATCGCCCGGCGCGACGAGCCCGCCGCGGCCGGTCCCGTACGAGGCGGAGGTCCACGGTGAGCCGCACGATCCTGCTGGCCGGTGGTGGCACCGCCGGGCACGTGTTCCCGGCGCTGGCCGTCGGCCGCGCCCTGACCGAGGCCGACCCCGACATCGAGGTGGTGTTCGTCGGGGTCGCCGACCGCCTCGAGGCCCGCCTGGTCCCCGAGGCCGGCTTCGAGCTGGTCACCATCGAGGCGGTGTCGATCCCCCGCAAACCCTCCCCCCGCCTGTTGCGGGTGCCGGGTGCGCTGCGTGCCGGGGTGCGGGCCTGCCGTCAGCTGATCACCGAGCGCCACGCCGTGGCCGCCGTCACCTTCGGTGGCTACGTGTCCTTCCCCCTGGACCGCGCCGCCTTCCGTGAGCAGCTGCCCCTGGTGATCCACGAGCAGAACAGCGTCCCGGGCCTGACCAACAAGGTCGCGGCCCGGTGGTCCGACCGGATCGCTCTGACCTTCCCCGGTTCCGCGGCCCGTTTCAGCCGGTCCGAGCGGTGTGTGGTCACCGGCAACCCCGTGCGGCGTGACGTCCTCGAGCTCGACCGTGCGTCCCGGCGCGAGCAGGCCCGCCAGCAGTTCGACCTCGATCCCGACCTGCCCACGGTGCTGGTGTTCGGCGGCAGCCAGGGTGCCCGCAGCATCAACCGTGCGCTGGTCGAGGCCCACGGCCGGTGGCAGGCCCGTGAGGTGCAGTTCCTCCACGCCGCCGGCAGCGGTGGCTACACCGCGGCCACCCGTGGTTGGGAGCAGGCCCGCGGGGACCACCCCGACGCGCCACCGGTGAGGTTGGTGGAGTTCATCGACGACATGGCCGGTGCCTACGCCGCCGCGGACCTGGTCGTGTGCCGGGCCGGTGCCACCTCGATCGCGGAGCTGACGGTGCTCGGCCTGCCCTCGGTGCTGGTGCCCTACCCCCACGCCACCGCCGACCACCAGCGCGAGAACGCCGCTGCTCTGGCCCGCTCCGGTGGAGCCGTGGTGATCGACGATGAGGACCTCACCGGCGAGGCGTTGGTCGCGGCGATCGGTCCCCTGCTCGACGACCCTGACCGCTACGCCGCGATGGCCCGCGGCGCCCGGGCCTTCGGGCGCCCCGATGCCGCGGAGGGGGTCGCCCGTCTCGTCCTGGACCTCGTCAAGGAGGGCCCGTCATCGTGATGCCTCGCCTGCAGACCGACAGCCGGGTCCACCTCGTGGGCATCGGGGGCGCCGGCATGTCCGGGTTGGCCCGCATCCTGCTGACCCGCGGTCACCGTGTCTCCGGCTCCGACCTGCGCGACGGGCGCTCCCTCGAGGAGCTGCGCGTGCTCGGGGCGACCATCACCGTCGGCCACCGGGCCGACAACCTCGGTGACGCCGAGGTGGTGGTGACCTCCTCGGCGGTGCCGGTGAACAACCCGGAGCTGGTCGCGGCCCGGGAGCGCGGCCGGCTGCTGCTGCGGCGGGCCGAGCTGCTGGCCGAGTTGATGCGTGACGAGCATGCCGTGCTGATCGCGGGCACCCACGGCAAGACCACCGTGACCTCGATGGCGGTGGTGGGCCTGCAGGCCGCTGGCGGCGACCCGAGCTTCGCGATCGGTGGCTCCCTGAACGAGAGCGGCACCAACGCGCACGCCGGCACGGACGGCACCTTCGTCGCCGAGGCGGACGAGTCGGACCGTTCCTTCCTGGTGTACCGCCCCGACCTCGCCGTGGTCACCAACCTCGAGCACGATCACCCCGACGAGTTCGCCGACCTCGATGCGGTGCGCGAGGCCTTCCTCGGCTTCCTCGACCGACGTGCGCCCGGTGCGCCGGCCCTGATCTGCAGCGACGACCCCGGGGCGGCCTGGTTGGCCGGGCACACCGACGCGCCCGTGGTCACCTTCGGGACCGATCCCCGTGCCCACGTGCGGATCGCCGGGGAGGGGGGCGGGCACGAGCTGCGGATCGGTGGGGAGTCGGTTGCTCCCCTCGCGCTCGCCGTACCCGGGCAGCACAACCTGCGGAACGCCGCCGCCGCGCTGGCGGTGTGCCACGAGCTGGGCGCCGACCTCGTGGCCGCGGCGGGTGGGCTCCGGCGGTTCACGGGTGCGGTCCGGCGCTACCAGCGCCTGGGCGTGATCGGCGGTGTGGCGGTGGTCGACGACTACGCCCACCACCCCACGGAGCTGCGCGCCACCCTCGCGGCTGCCCGCAGCGAGCACCCGCGCCGGATCGTGCTCCTGGTCCAGCCCCACCGCTACTCCCGGACCCAGGTGCTGGGCGCGGAGCTCGGGCGGGCCGCGGCTGCCGCCGACGTGGTCGTGGTCACCGACGTGTACGGCTCCACGGAGGCGCCGGTGCCGGGCGTGACGGGCAAGCTGGTGGCCGACGCCGCGGCCGAGGCCGGGGCCACCGTGGTCTACCGCCCGACCCTGCGGGAGGCCGTCGAGGAGCTGGCGTCCACGGTCCGCGACGGCGACCTGGTGCTGACCACGGGAGCGGGCGACGTCACCACCGCGGGACCGGCGTTGCTCGAGCAGCTCGGAGGCCGTCGGTGACCGATCCGGTCCACGCCGAGCTGGCCGCGGCCTGCCAGGGGCGCGTGGTGGCCGAGGCACCGCTGGCGGCGCTGACGACCCTGCGCGTGGGCGGGCCCGCCCGTGTGCTGGTCACCGCGGAGCACGACGGCGACCTCGAGGCGGTGTCCGCGGTGTGCCGGGAACACGGGCTGCCCTGGGCGGTGATCGGACGGGGCTCGAACCTGCTGGTCGCCGACGCGGGGTGGCCGGGGGTCGCCGTGGTGCTCGGCCGCGGCTACCGGAGCCTGGAGATGGCTGCGGGACAGGTGGTCGCGGGTGCGGCGGAGCCCCTGCCCTCCCTGGCCGTGCGGATCGCGGACGCGGGTTACGGCGGGTTCGCCTGGGCGTGCGCCGTGCCGGGCACCCTGGGTGGCGCGGTCAGGATGAACGCCGGTGCCCACGGCGGTGACATGGCCTCCCACCTCACCGAGGTGGAGGTGTTCCGGCTCAGCAGCGCGACCCGTGAGCAGTGGCCGCTCTCCGCGCTCGGTCTCAGCTACCGGCACAGCGAACTGCCCGACGACGCCGTGGTCGTCGCGGCCACCATGGCGCTGGAGGCCGCGGATCCCGAACAGGTCCGGGCTGAGATCGCGAGCATCCGCGCCTGGCGGCGGGCCCACCAGCCCCTCAACGAGCCCAACTGCGGATCGGTGTTCACCAACCCACCAGGGGACAGCGCCGGCCGGTTGATCGACCGGACGGGGCTCAAGGGCTGCACCGTGGGGGGAGCACAGGTCTCCGAACGCCACGCCAACTTCGTGGTCACCCGACGGGGCGCCACCGCCACCGACGTCGCCACCCTGATCGCCTGCGTGGTGGCGGAGGTGGAGCGCACCCACGGCGTGCGCCTGCACCCGGAGGTGCGTCGCCTCGGCGCCGTCGAGGTCGACGAGGCGCGCGTGGCGCGTGGAGCCGGGGCGTCGTGATCGACGAGCGGATCGCCGAACGCCGTGCGGCCGTCCGCGACGACCGACGGCGGAGCCGCCTGCGCCGCACCCTGTGGGCCGCGGTCCTGCTGGCGGTGGTGGCCGGGCTGCTCGCCCTGGAGCGCAGCGCCCTGGTCGGGCTCGAGGAGGTGACCGTCGGCGGCGTGGAGCGCCTCGATCCCGACGAGGTCCGGACCGCAGCCGACCTCGAGCTCGGGACCTCGACGCTCCGGCTCGGGCTGCGGGAGGCCACCGAACGGGTCGAGGACCTCCCCCTGGTGGAGCGCGCCGAGGGTCGTCGCTCCGACCCCCTGACCGTCCACCTCGAGGTCGTCGAGCGCACCCCCGTACTGACCGTGCGGGGCGAGGACGTGGTGCGCTACATCGACCGCGAGGGGGTGGTGATCGACGAGGTGACCGAGGAGGAACGGGACACGAGCACCGGCCCGGAGATCGTGCTGGGGAGCGAGCCACCCGCGGTGGGGGAGCGGGTGGCCGAGGAGCCGGCCCTGGCCAACGCCCACGCGGCGTGGCAGGGGCTGTCGGGGCCCCTGCGCGCCGAGGTCGTGCGGTACCGGGCGGCCGGTCCCGACGAGCTCACCCTCGAGCTGGCGAGCGGGATCGAGGTGCGCTTCGGACGCGCGGAGCGCATCGAGGAGAAGGTGCGTGCGCTGGGCGCAGTCCTGGAGGACGTGGGCGACACCCCCATCGAGGCCATCGATGTGCGGGCTCCGAGGGCCCCGGTGGTCGTCGCCCCCTGAGCCGGTCACCGGTTGGACGCTGGACCACGGTCGTGCCTGCTTGACCCCCGTCCGGCGTGGGGGATACGGTCCACCAGAGGTTGACATAACTATAAACCTCTACCTCAGGTCGAGACCCAATAGGCGCCCCGTGCCGGGGCATCGACCGCCGTTCGCCGGCCTGGCGACGGTGCCACCCCCCGCGGCCACCCGGCGGCCGCGGACGACCGATAGAGGAGCCCGCTGTGGCGGCTGCACCGACCAACTACCTCGCCGTCATCAAGGTCGTCGGCATCGGCGGCGGCGGCGTCAACGCCGTCAACCGCATGATCGACGCCGGTCTCCACGGTGTGGAGTTCGTCGCCATCAACACCGATGCCCAGGCGCTGCTGATGTCGGACGCCGACGTCAAGCTGGACATCGGCCGCGACCTGACCCGTGGGTTGGGCGCAGGCGCCGACCCCGTGGTCGGACGTGCAGCGGCGGACGATCACCGCGACGAGCTCCTCGAGGTGCTCAAGGGCGCCGACATGGTGTTCGTCACCGCCGGTGAGGGCGGGGGGACCGGCACCGGTGCGGCTCCCGTGGTGGCGCAGGTGGCCAAGGAGCTCGGGGCCCTGACCATCGGCGTGGTGACCCGACCCTTCGCCTTCGAGGGGCGGCGTCGCTCCACCCAGGCGGAGGATGGGATCAGCGAGCTCAAGGACGAGGTCGACACCCTGATCGTCATCCCCAACGACCGCCTCCTGCAGATCGCCGATGGCGACACCTCGGTGGTGCAGGCCTTCAAGCTGGCGGACGACGTGCTGCTCCAGGGCGTCCAGGGGATCACCGACCTGATCACCACCCCGGGGCTGATCAACCTCGACTTCGCCGACGTGCGCACCGTCATGAACGATGCCGGCAGCGCCCTGATGGGCATCGGCAAGGCCCGCGGGGAGGCGCGCGCGCTGGAGGCCGCCAAGCTGGCGATCTCCTCGCCGCTGCTCGAGGCCTCGATCGACGGCGCCCAGGGTGTGCTGCTGATGCTGGCCGGTGGTAGCGACCTCGGGCTGTTCGAGGTCAACGAGGCGGCCGACGTCGTCACCCAGGCGGCGCACCCCGAGGCCAACATCATCTTCGGTGCCGTGATCGACGACTCCCTGGGCGACGAGGTGAAGGTCACCGTGATCGCCGCCGGGTTCGACAAGTTCACCCACGAGGTCGAGCAGCAGGGCGCCGTCGTCGCCAGCCAGGAGGAGGCGCCCGCCCCGGCTGCTGCGGCGACGCCGGAGCCGGAGGAGGAGCCCGACGAGGTCTTCACCCCCGAGCCGGCACCTGACACGGCCCGTGGGGACGCCCGTTCGCCGCGTCCCGCCGACGAGGAGGAGGACCTCGACGTCCCCTCCTTCCTGCGCTGAGGCGGGGTTGGACACCCCCCGCCCGGTCGATCTCGGTGGCGGTACACCTGCGTGGTTCACGGGCCGCGACCCCGCGGCCGTCGCGCCCATCGGGGGGGAGGGCAACCTCGCGCACCGCCGCCCCCACCGACCGCAGGACCTGGCCCGGACCCGTCGGGCGGTGGGCAGTGCCACGGGCACCGATGCCGCTCGCTGGCACCTGCTGCAGCAGGTCCACGGTGCGGACGTCGCGGTGGTCGACGAGACCGTGCCCGTCGGCGCGGAGCTGCGGGGCGTCGACGCGGCGGTGACCGCGCTGGCGGACCGGCCCCTGGTGGTCCAGGTCGCGGACTGCATCCCCGTCCTGCTGGCCACGAGTGGGGCGGTGGGCGTCGCCCACGCCGGCCGGGCCGGGGTGCTGGCGGGGGTGGTACCGGCCGCCGTGGGAGCGCTGCGCACCCTGGTGGACGACGCGCCCGTGCGCGCCGTGATCGGACCGGCGATCGGGCCCTGCTGCTACGAGGTACCCGAGGCGATGCGCGACGCCCTGGCGGAGCGTCACCCGGAGCTGGTGGCCACCACGACCTGGGGGACGCCCGCCCTCGACCTCCCGGCGGGAGCCCGGGTGCAGCTCGAGGCCGACGGTGTCGAGGTGGTGCCGACCAGCGCGCCCTGCACCCGCTGCACACCGACCCTGTTCAGCCACCGTCGCGACCCCGCCAGCGGGCGACAGATCGGGCTGATCGTGCTGCGTGACGGCGACGCCGACCCGGCGGGGGAGGGCCCGTGATCTCCACCGAGGAGCTGGCAGGGCGCCTGGAGACCACCCGCCACCGGATCGCCGAGGCCGCCGTGGCCGCGGGACGCCAACCTGGCGACGTGGTCCTCCTCGGTGTCACCAAGACCCACCCGCCCGAACTGGCCCGTGCTGCGGTGCAGCTCGGTCTGGTGGACCTCGCGGAGAACCGGGTGCAGGAGCTCACCGCGAAGCGCACGGAGGTCCCGGGCGCCCGGTGGCACCTGGTCGGCCGGCTCCAGCGCAACAAGGTCAAGGACATCGTGGGGACCCAGACGCTGGTCCACAGCGTGGACCGACGCTCCCTGGTGGACGCCCTGTCGGCACGCGCGGAGCGCGACGGGGTGGTGCAGCGCCTGCTGGTCCAGGTCAACGTCGGCGAGGATCCAGCCAAGGGCGGGTGCAGGTTCACCGAGACCGAGGACCTCGTCGCCTACGCTCGCGCTCGACCCAACCTCGCCGTCGAGGGACTCATGACGATCCTGCCCCTGCCCCCGGAGGGCGCGGACCCCATCGAGGAGGCACGGCCGCGGTTCGCGGCGCTGCGCGAGCAGCGAGACGCGGTCCGCGCACGCTTCCCCGAAGTGGTCCACCTCTCCATGGGGATGTCGGCGGATCTCGAGGCCGCCGTCGCCGAGGGCGCGACGATGGTGCGGGTCGGGACCGCCCTGTTCGGCCCCCGGGGCGATGGGCCGTGGCGAAAGGACGCAGCATGAGCGCGATGTGGAACCGGACCCTGGTCTACCTGGGGCTGCGTGAGGAGCCCGACGAGGTCTACGACGACCTGCCGGAGCGCTTCGTCCCCGAGGACGACCCCCACGCCGAGCACGCGCCAGCCCGCGGGGCGGCACGCCGGCGGGAGGCAGTGGTCGACCGCCCCCGTGCGGAGCCTGCCCTGGCCGTCAGCGGTGCGGGCGACGGTGGTGGTGAGCGCATGGCCGCTGGTGGGGGCACGGCGCCCCGAGCCGCCCGGCCCGCCCCCGTGGAGGCGGTGGAGGACAACGTGCGTCCCCTGCGGGTCGCCGAGCCGCGGTCCGAGGCGGCGGAACGGTCCATCGCCGCGCGCGTCGCCCAGGTGGAGATCACCGACTTCGACGACGTGGAGGCGGTCGGTGCCCGCTACCGGACGGGACAGGCCGTGCTGTTCGACCTCTCCGCCACCTCCTCGGCGACGGCCCGTCGCGTGGTCGACTTCGTGGCCGGGTTGACCTACGCACTGCGCGGTCGGCTCACCAAGGTCGGTGCCCGCGCCTTCCTGCTGGTACCCGAGGGTGTCAGGGTCTCCCCCGACGAGCGTCGCCGGCTCACCGAGCTCGGCTACCGCCTGCCATCGTCGGGGAGCGGGACGTGATCCTGGCGCAAGCCGCTCAGGGACGCCCCGTCTCCTCCGTGCTGGTGCTCGCGCTCCAGCTCTACACCTTCGTGCTCTTCGCGCACGTGATCTTCTCCTGGATCCCGCGCACCCCCGAGCCGCTGGTGCCCTTCCAGCTCGGCGTGCGCAAGCTGGTGGACCCCGTCCTGACCCCGCTCAGGCGGGTCATCCCGCCCCTGCGGATCGGTGGGATCGCCCTGGACCTGTCGATCCTGGTGGTGTTCTTCGGCATCTCCCTCCTGCTGCTCCCCCTGGCAGCCTCCCTGCCCTTCTGAGCCGACATCGACCGGTCGAACCGGAGCATCCCGTGCCCTACAGCCCCGAGGACATCGTCGCCTACGCCTTCCGGACCCGCGCACGCGGCTACGACCGTGACGAGGTCGATGCCTTCCTCGACGAGCTCGCCGACCAGATCGAGCAGGAACGTGCGCGCTCGGCGACCCTCGAGGAGCGGGTCACCGCCCTCGAGGCCGACCTCACCGAGGCCGACGAGAGCGAGCGGGCGCTCAAGCGCACCCTGATCACGGTGCAGGACGCTGCCGACCGCGCCCTGACCGAGGCGCAGGAGGAGGTGGCTGAGCTGCGGGCCGAGGCCGACCGCGAGATCGCTGCCCGGCGCGAACGCACCGAGGGCGAGCTGGCCGAGCAACGCGCCCGAGCCGAGGCTGAGGCCGCGCGGTTGCTGGACGCCGCCCGAGCCGAGGTGGCAGCGCAGCAGGAACGGGTGCGTCACCTGCAGGAGCTCGATGCCGGGCACCGCGCTCAGCTCCGCGACCACCTCGAGGGGCAGTTCGGCGCACTGGCCGCGCTGCCCGACCCCTTCGCCGACCTCGACCTCGGTGTCACCGCGGAGGGTGCGGGGGCGGCGGAGGATCCGGCCGCGGACGACGCGGTGGGCGCAGGTGCGGACGAGGGGGCGCCGGCGCAGGAGGACCCCGCCGCGGACGATCCCTGGCGTCGCTCAGCCGACCTCGAGCCCGACGAGCCTGGGCCCGGTGCGGACGACGAGGGCTCCGGGGACGACGCGGACGGCCAGCGTCCCGACGGGCCGATGTGGGGCTGAGCTCGCCTCCGGTAGGGCGGGTGCCTGGGGCACGGTGTCGGTCTGGACAGCGCCGCCCGACCGGCGCAGTATGTCCACAGTCGCGCGCGGTGAGACCGGTCCTGCCCGCGCGGTGGGGGTACGCCGATGGCGACGAACACGGACACGACGGCGTCCGCGCCGGCATCCGGTTGGCTGGGTGTGGGCTTCGAGGACGACGCACGGGCACTGGTCGAACAGGACGGTTGGCGTTCCTGGCGCACCCGCGGGGAGATCAGGTGGCGGAGCAGCGACGGCACGGTCATCACCGTGCCGAGCGACACCCCCACCGACTTCGCCTCCGTGCCGCGCCCCTTCGTCTGGTTCATCCCGCGCTACGGCCGGTGGACCAAGCCCTCGATCGTGCACGACCACCTGTGGCGCACCGCGGCACCTGCGGGTGAGGTGAGTTGGCGGGCGGCCGATCGGTACTTCCGTGAGAGCATGGCCCACACCGAGGTCCCGCTCCTGCGTCGGTGGATCATGTGGGCGGCGGTGCGCGTCGCCGCGTTGACCAAACGCGGCGGCTGGCGCGGGTGGTGGCGCGACGCTCCGGCCGTCGTCGTGTTCGTGCTCCTCGGTGCGGTGTTCGTCCTGCCACCGGCGGTGCTCATCGTGCCCGCGCTGGTGATCTACCACCTCGTCGAGTGGCTCGTGCACGGCGTCACGCGGCTGCTGCGACGCCCCTCGGTGTCACCCGGCATGGACGTCCGCAGCGGCTGAGGCAGACCGACGCACGCAGGGCAGCGGGTGCGGCCCGGGCCGTGCGCTCATGGTGGTGCTGCGTGCGCTGGGTGCGGCATGACATAGGTGGTCGAGCGCCCGAGAGGTCCTGAAGGCGTCTCTAGCGTCCGTCGCGCCGGGCGCAGCAGCTCCGCGGGTACCGAGGGCCAGCGGCCGGAGCGGGGGCAGTCCTCCCCGTTCCGCGACGAGGCGACCGGCTGGCTGGCGTCACCTCGACGCCGCCAGCAGCCCGAGGGGACCGGTATGCCGCTACGAGGTCTGATCGCCCGGACACTGATCGTCGCTGTGCTCGCCACCGTGATCGTGCCGCTGTCGTGGGAGCAGCCGGCCGAGGCGGCACGGTTCAACCGCGACATCGTGCTGACCGAGGACGGACCCTCGATCACCGAGGAGCTGCTGCGCGCCGGTGCGCGGGTGACCTGGCAGAACCGGTCGGGGCAGGAACTGACGGTGACCGGCGCGAACGGGGTGCTGCACTCCGGGCTCATCCCGGACGGGGGGTCCTACAGCGCTGCGTTGACCGTGCCGGGGACCTACGCCTGGGAGACGGAGGTCGGGGGTGGCGAGGTGACCGCCATCGCGACCCTGCCCTCGGGCAACAACCTGCCGGTGCTGGCCAACCTGGAGCAGATCCCCTTCCCGCCCCGTTCCGACGGCGATCTGGTCATGCACCCGTCCCTGGCGATCGAGACCTCGATGACCCGGGCGGTGGTGCGCTTCCGCAGCGACGCCACGATCCAGCAGGCCAGGTCGGCGATGAGCCGGGCGAACGTCCACCTGCTCGGCAGCCTGCCCCGTCTCGGCCTGGTCCTGGTGGCGGTGCCACCCCAGAGCGACCACCGGCGCATCGATGACGCCATCGCCACCCTGCGCGACCGGGACGGCGTGGAGGCGGTGGTCCCCGACCTCGAGCCGGTCAGCACGCGACTGCCCCCACCCTCCGATCTCGGGCCCTCGACCTACAGCTGGGTGCCCCCGCAGGTCGCGGCCTCGGGTGACGGCGGTAACTGGGGCCTTGAGCTGAGTCGGGTGCCGGCGGTGTGGAACCTCGACGACGCCTGGCACACGCGGGGAGATCCCGCGGGTCGCACCGTGGTCATCGATGAGGGGTTCGAGGCGCACGTGGACCTGCCTCGGCTGACGCTCGAGCGGTGGTGCACCTCCGGGCGGCTGTTCACCTGGTGCACCAACGACGAACCTGACGACCACGGCAACCACGTCGCCGGCATCATCGGTGCCGGGCACGCCGCCGACGCGACCGCGGGTGAGACCAGCATCGGGACCGCCGGGGTCGATCCCCACAGCCACCTGCACGGCGTGAGTCGGTCCGGGCTGGCCGGCCTGTGGCCCGTCTTCGATCAGCTGCTGGCCCGCCTGGAGTCCGGGAGCATCCCTGACGTCCGCGTCGTCAGTGGCAGCTTCGCGCTGTCCATCGACCCGACGCAGTGGATCGACACCTTCGCCGACCAGACCTGCGGCACCGACGACGCGGGGGAGCCACGTCCCTGCCACCCCAGGTTCGAGCCGCAGCGGCGGGCGCTCGCGGAGGACTACGGCGTGACCATGCGGCGCACGATCGAGTCCTTCGTCGATCGGCTCGACGACCCGCCGGTGTTCGTCTTCGGCGCCGGCAACGACAGCGCCTTCTTCTGCGA
>SKTN01000066.1 GCA_007117945.1 Nitriliruptoraceae bacterium
GGATCGTGGACACCAGGCGCCCCTGGCCGGTGTCGGCGGCCTGCCAGCCCACCCCCAGCGGCGCCGCCCCCGCGGCGCTGAAGCCGGCGGGACGGCCCCGGCCCACGCGGTCGCGCAGCCCCAGGGCGACGGGATCGTCCAGCCCGGCGACGGCCCAGTCGTCGGGCTCCTGGGCGGCGAAGATGCGGGCCTTGGCCGCGTGGTAGCTGGCACGGTCGGCGTGCCAGTCGAGGTGGTCGTCGGCGACGTTGAGCAGGACGGCCACCTCAGGGCGCAGCCGGTGCGTGAAGCGCAGCTGGAAGCTGGAGAGCTCGGCGACCAGCACCGCGTCCGTGCCGCTGGCCGCCGCCGCCGCGCTCAGGGGCAGGCCGATGTTGCCGCAGGCGTGGACCTCACGGCCGCCGGCGTCGACCATGGCGGCCAACAGCTCCGTGGTGGTGGTCTTGCCGTTGGTGCCGGTCACGGCCAGCAGGCGGCGCGGGTGGCGGCGCAGGGCGAGCTCGGGCTCCGACCACACGGCGACCCCGGCGGCCAGGGCGGCGGTCAGCACGGGTGCGCCCTCGGGGACGCCCGGCGACGGCACGACCAGCTCCACCGCTGCGGTGAGGTGGTCCACCGCGGCGCTGCCGAGCACCACCTCGGCGCCGAGCTCGGTGGCCAGACGCCGTGGCTCGCCCGCGTCGGCGGGTGCACGCTCGTCGACCACCACCACCTCGACACCGGCAGCCACCAGCAGCCGTGCGGCTGCCAGACCCGAGCTGCCCGTGCCCACGACCAGGGCACGGCCGACGGGCAGGGGTGCCACGGGGGGCGGCGGTGCGGTGGCGGCGCTCATGACAGGGTCCCGACGCGGCCGATCCACTCCGCGTAGAACACGCCCATCCCCATCGCGATGCCGATGGCCGCCAGGATCCAGAAGCGCACGATGATCGTGGTCTCCTGCCAGCCGAGCAGTTCGAAGTGGTGGTGGATCGGTGCCATGCGGAACACCCGCTTGCCCGTGGTGCGGAACACCGCGACCTGGACGATCACCGACACCGTCTCCAGGACGAACAGCCCGCCGAGGAGCACCAGGAGGAACTGGGTGCCCGTGGCCACGGCCACCCCGGCGAGCAGCCCGCCGAGGGCCAGGGAGCCCGTGTCGCCCATGAAGATGCGCGCCGGCGGGGCGTTGTGCCACAGGAACCCCGCGCAGGCGGCGGTGACCGCCGCGGTGATGATGGCCACGTCGAGGGCCTCGTTGATCCCGAGGAAGGGGTAGTCCGCGAAGTTGCGGAACTGCCAGAAGGCGATCAGCGTGAAGGCCCCGAACACCAGGGCCGCCGAGCCGGCCGCCAGGCCGTCGAGCCCGTCGGTGAGGTTGACGGCGTTGGACGCCCCGGTCAGCAGCAGGAAGATCCACACCACGAACACCGGGGTGGACACCTCGAAGGCGATGTCGCCCACGATGGAGATGTTGCGCGGCATCCCCCCGAGCTCAGGTCCGAGGGTGGCGAACCCCACGGCGATCAGCGCCTGACCCGTGAACTTGGTGGTCTTGTTCAGGCCGAGGTTGCGCCGCATCCGCAGCTTGATCAGGTCGTCGGCGAAGCCCACCACGGCCATGCCCACGAAGGTGAGCAGCACGAACAGCCCGCCGGCGGTGACCGTGGCGGTGCCCAGATGCGCGACCCCGTAGCCGATCAGTGCGGCCAGGACGATCGCGGTGCCACCCATGGTCGGGGTACCGGCCTTCGACTGGTGGCTCTGGGGCCCCTCGTCGCGGATCGGCTGGCCGAAGCCGCGCTGCTGGAAGTAGCCGATGATCACCGGGGTACCCACCAGCGCCACCACGAAGGCCACGGCGCTGCCGATCAGGACCGCGATCACGCGCCCACCTCCGCGTCCGCGCCGGCGGTCAGCGCCGCCACCACCCGCTCGAGGCCGACCACCCGCGACCCCTTGATCAGCACCACGTCACCCGGCCGTACCAGTCCGGCCACCACCTCCGCGGCGGCGGCCGCGTCGGCGACCTCGGTCACCGCAGCGGTGCCGGCGGCGCGGGCCCCGGCGGCCACGGGGGCCACCTCGTCCTGGTCGTCGGCCACGTCCCCGACCACCACGAGGTGGTCGACCCCGAGCTCGGCGCACCGTCGGCCGACACGTTCGTGGGCGTCGCGACCCTCGGCACCGAGCTCCGCCATCCGGCCGAGGACGGCGATGCGGCGCCCCGTGCCCTCGATGGCCACCAGGCTGTCGAGGGCGGCCTCCACGGCCAGGGGGTTGGCGTTGTAGGCATCGTCGAGGATGGTGACCCCTGCCGCCTCGAGCACCGCGGCCCGTCCCGGCGCGACCTCTGCGGTGGTCAGGGCGTCGGCGGCGGCGTGGAGGGCCACGCCGAGGGAACCGGCCACGGCCAGGGCGAACAGGGCGTTGGCGACGTGGTGGCGGCCGGCAACGGGCAGACGGAAGGGCGCCTCGCCCCACGGGGTGACGGCGACACCGTAGGCCCGGGCCTGGCGGTCGAGACCGACCTCGCGGGCGTGCACGTCGGCGTCCTCGCGGTCGGTGGCCACGGTGCACACCCGGGGCGCCAGCGCGGCCATGGCGGCCACCCGGTGATCGGCGAGGTTGAGCACCGCCAGGCCGTCACCGCACAGGGCGCGGACCAGCTCCGACTTCGCCTCGGCGATCGCCTCGATCGACCCGAAGACACCGAGGTGGGCAGGTGCCACCGCGGTGACCACGGACACCCCGGGCGCCACGATCGGGGCCAGGGCGGCGATGTCACCGGTGTGACGGGCGCCGATCTCGGCCACCAGCACCTCGGTGTCGGCGGGCATGGTCAGCACCGTCAGGGGCACGCCCAGCTCGTTGTTGAAGGAGCCGCGGGCGGCGTGGGTACGGCGGCCGGCCCCCACCGCGGCGGCGGTGAGGTCCTTGACCGTCGTCTTGCCCACCGAGCCGGTGATGGCCACGGTGGTGGGGGCCACGGTGCGCCGCACGTGGGTGGCCACCGCCGCCAACGCCTGCCAGGTGTCCTCCACCACGACCACGGGGACGTCGAGGTCGAGGGGGCGCTCAGCCAGCACGGCCACGGCACCGGCCGCCACGGCGTCGGCGGCGTAGCGGTGCCCGTCGGCGGTCTCGGTGGTCAGGGCCACGAACAGGGGGCGACCCGCCGGTACCGCCCGGGAGTCGGTGGCGACGGCGTCCACCACCACGTGGCGGTGGCCATCCCGCAGCCGTCCCCCGGCGGCGCGGACCAGGGCGTCGAGCTCGAGGTCGATCACGGCTGTGCTCCCCGGTGTTCCCCCTGCTGCTCCCCGTGGGCCGCCAACCACTCAGCGGCGACGGCGGCGTCGTCGAAGGGGATGGTGTGGTCGGCGAACTCCTGCACCCGCTCGTGGCCCTTGCCGGCGAGCAGCACGACATCACCCGGCGCGGCCGCCGCCAGGGCCAGGCGGATGGCGGCGCGCCGGTCCTGCTCGACGTGCAGCTCGGCGGGTGCCCCTGCGGCGACGGCGTCGCGGGCGCCGGCGACCACGGTCGCAAGGATCGCCGCCGGGTCCTCGCCGCGGGGGTTGTCCGAGGTCAGCACCGCGACGTCGGCACCGGCCGCGGCGGCGCCCATGGGCCCGCGCTTGTCCCGGTCGCGGTCGCCGCCACA
>SKTN01000430.1 GCA_007117945.1 Nitriliruptoraceae bacterium
ACAGCGGCCAGTACCCGGTCTTGACGGCGAGGTCCATCCGGTTCATGGAGTCCTTCATGTCCACGCCGTGGGCGATGCAGGTCGAGTAGGCCAGCAGCAGCGAGGGCCCGGGCCACGCCTCGGCCTCGCGCATCGCCTTGAGCGTCTGCATCTCGTTGGCACCCATGGCGATCCGGGCCACGTAGACGTGGCCGTACTGCATCGCCACCAGGGCGAGGTCCTTCTTCGGGCCCGGCTTGCCGGCGGTGGCGAACTTCGCCACCGCACCCCGGCTGGTCGACTTCGAGGCCTGCCCACCGGTGTTGGAGTACACCTCGGTGTCCAGGACCATGACGTTGACGTCGGCCCCCGTGGACAGGACGTGGTCCAGCCCGCCGAAGCCGATGTCGTAGGCCCACCCGTCGCCGCCGATGATCCACACGTCGCGGCGGACCAGGGAGGTGGCGATGGCCGTCAGGTGCCGGGCCGCCATCGAACGCTCACCGGTGATGCCCTCGAGGCGGCGGACCAGCTCGGCGACCCGTTCGCGCTGGGCGGCCAGGCCGGCCTCGTCGTCCTGCTCCGCGGTGGCGATCTGGGCCACCAGGTCGTCGCCGATGTCGCCCGCCAGCTCGTGCAGCAGGTGGATCGCCAGGGAGCGCGACTCGTCGATCGCCACGCGGATCCCGAGGCCGAACTCCGCGTTGTCCTCGAACAGCGAGTTCGACCACGCCGGCCCCCGCCCGTCGGCGTTGGTGCCGTAGGGGGTGGTGGGCAGGTTGCCGCCGTAGATCGAGGAGCAGCCCGTGGCGTTGGCGATGATGGAACGGTCCCCGAACAGCTGGCTCATCAGCTTGATGTAGGGGGTCTCACCGCACCCGGCGCAGGCGCCGGAGAACTCGAACAGCGGCTGCAGGGTCTGGGTGTGCTTGACGGTGTCGTTGCGGATCTCCGCGCGGTCCGGGTAGGGGATCGCCTGGAAGGCCTTGAAGCGCTCCCGCTCCACGTCGAGCACCGTGCGTTCGTCGCCACCGTCACCGTTGCCCTCGGCCAGCGCCTGGTCCACCGGCGTCATGTCGATCGCCTTGTGGCCGACGTCGGACCGGCTGACGGCGGGGCAGGTCTCCACGCACACGCTGCAGCCGGTGCAGTCGTCGGGGGCCACCTGGACGGTGAGCTGCATGCCCTGCAGTCCCCGGTCCTTGAAGGGCTTGGACAGGTAGCTGTCGGGCGTGCCCTCGAGCTCCTCGGGGTCGAACACCTTGATCTGGATCGCGGCGTGGGGGCAGACGATGGCGCACTTGCCGCAGTCGATGCAGATGTCGGGGTCCCAGGTGGGGATCTCCGCGGCGATGGAACGCTTCTCGTAGCGGGCCGTACCCGTGGGGAAGGCACCGTCGACGGGCAGGGCGGAGACGGGCAGCAGCTCGCCCTCACCGGCCAGCAGCCGTGCGGTGACCCGCTCCACGAACTCCGGGACGTCACCCTCCTCCATCGGCGTGAGCTCCAGCGCCCGTGCGATGGGGTCGGGGCGCAGCAGCGAGGAGGTCGCCTCGCCGGGGACCTCCACGCGGTGGATCGCGGTGGTCGCGGCCTCGACACCGTCGAGGTTGCGGTTGACCACCTTCTCCCCGAAGCTGCCGTAGGTCGTCTTCACCGCGGTGCGGATCGCCTCGAGGGCCTCCTCGCGGGGCAGCACCTCGGTGACGAGGAAGAAGGCGGTCTGCATCACGGTGTTGATCCGGCCGCCGAGGCCGACGGACCGGGCGATGCCGTGCCCGTCGATCACGTGCACCGCGAGCTCGCGCTCGATGATGATCTCCTGCACGTCATGGGGCAGGCGGTCCCAGACCTCGTCGGCCTCGAAGGGCGCGTTCAGCAGCAGGATCCCGCCCTGGCGTGCCTCACGGAGCACGTCGAGCTTGCTGAGCAGCCCGAACTGGTGCACGGCCACGATGTCGGCCTGCTCGATGAGGTAGGTCGAGTCGATCGGCTCCTCGGAGACGCGCAGGTGGGAAGCGGTGACCGCACCCGACTTCTTCGAGTCGTACACGAAGTAGGCCTGGCTGAAGCGCCCCGTCCCCTCGGCGAGGATCTTGGTGGTGTTCTTGGCGGCACCCACGGTGCCGTCGGACCCGAGGCCGTGGAAGATGGCCGCGAGGTCCTTCTCCAGCCGCGGCAGCGCGAAGCCCTTGTCCACATCCAGGGAGAGGTGGGTGACGTCGTCGATGATGCCGACGGTGAAGCGCCGCTTGGGGTCGTCCTTGGTCAGCTCGGCGTAGACCGTGGCGACCATCGCCGGGGTGAACTCCTTGCTGGACAGCCCGTAACGCCCACCGATCACGTTGGGCATGGCGTCGCGGCCACCCGTGGCGACGGCGTCGGACAGGGCGGTGATCACGTCCTGCAGCAGGGGCTCGCCCGTGGCGCCGGGCTCCTTGGTGCGGTCGAGGACGGCCACCCGCGTGGCGGTGTCCGGCAGCACATCGAGGAAGGCCTCCACGGGGAAGGGCCGGAACAGCCGCACGACCACGGCACCGACCTTCTCACCCTGGGAGACGAGGTGGTCCACCACCTCGCGGACGGGCCCGACACCCGAACCCATCAGCACCACGACACGTTCCGCGTCGGGGGCGCCGTGGTACTCCACGAGCCGGTAGTGGCGTCCGGTGCGCTCCCCGAGCTGGTCCATCACGTCCTGGACCGCGCGCGGTACCGCGTCGTAGAAGCGGTTGGCGGCCTCACGGGCCTGGAAGAACACGTCGGGGTTCTGGGCGGAGCCGTGCAGCGAGGGCTTGTCGGGGTCCAGGGCCCGCTCGCGGTGCAGCAGGATGTCCTCGTCGGGCATCAGGGCACGGAGCACCTCGTCGGGCAGCAGTTCGACGCGGTTGAGCTCGTGCGAGGTCCGGAAGCCATCGAAGAAGTGCATCACCGGCAGGCGCGTGGACAGCGTGGCGGCGTGGGCCACGGCGGCCATGTCCTGGGCCTCCTGGGGGGAGTTGGACGCCAGCATGGTCCAGCCCGTGGAGCGCGCCGCCATCACGTCGGAGTGGTCACCGAAGATCGACAGGGCGTGGGTGGCCACGGTCCGGGCCGCCACGTGCAGGACCGCCGGGGTGAGTTCCCCGGCGATCTTGAACATGTTCGGCAGCCACAGCAGCAGCCCCTGGGAGGAGGTGAAGGAGGTCCCCAGCGACCCCGTCTGCACCGCCCCGTGGAGGGCACCGGCGGCGCCGCCCTCGGACTGCATCTCCACCACCGAAGGCACCGCGCCCCACAGGTTGGGCTCGCCCGCCGACGCCCACGCATCGGAGAACTCGCCCATGGGCGAGGACGGGGTGATCGGGTAGATCGCCACGGTCTCCGAACACCGGTAGGCCACGTTCGCTGCGGCCTCGTTGCCGTCCAGCGTGGCGATCTCGGGCCCGGGGGCCTGCTCATCTGCGGATGCGGCACCTTGCGTGCTCGCGGTGGACACGGTCGTTGCTGCCATCGGACACCTCTCCAGGGGCGCGCGGTACGGGCGCGCACGGACGTCACGGCAGACGCTATGAGAGGGCCAGGTGCGTTCGTGCGGCTCAAGGTCCCCGATCGGCGGGACCTCGTGCCCCATCGCCGGCGGCGACCTCGGTGTCCACCGTAGTCACGGCACGCCCCTGCACGTCGGGCTCCGGGGCGTCCTCCGCACCGGCGCCGGGTGCCTGCCCGCCGTCCGCCTCGGCGTCGCCGGCCAGGGTGACCCGCACCTTGGCCACGCGCCGCCCCTGGAGCTGCAACACGTCGATGACGGTGCCCTCGAGCTCGATGCGCTCCTCCTCGGCGGGCACCCGCCCGAGGGTGCCGAACACCAGGCCGCCGACGGTGTCCCACCCCTCCTCGGGCAGGCTGGTCCCCAGCAGCTCGTTGAGGTCGTCCACCCCGAGCCGCGCGTCGATGAGGAAACGTCCGTCCTCGAGGGGTTCGACCAGGGGGTCCTCCTGGTCATGCTCGTCGACGATCTCCCCGACGATCTCCTCGAGCACGTCCTCGATCGTGACCAGGCCCGTGAACTCCCCGTACTCGTCCACCACCAGCGCGAGGTGGACGGCGTCGGCCTGCAGCTCGCGGAGCAGCTCGTCGCACCCCTTGGTCTCCGGGACGAAGGTGGGCGGGCGGGTCAGGTCGTCCCAGCCGTCGAGGTGCGGCTGCGTCGCGAGGCGGCGCAGGAGGTCCTTGGCGTAGACCACGCCGACGATCCGCCCGGTGTCCTCGGGGGCGTGCACGGGCAGGCGGGAGTACCCACCGTCCACGGCGACGCCGACGACCTCGGCCAGCGGGGCCCCGTCGGGGACGCTGACCACGTCGGGTCGGGGGACCATCACCTCGCGGACCAGGGTGTCACCGAGCTCGAAGATCGAGCGGATCATCGCCCGCTCCTCGGGCTCGAGCTCGTCGTCGTCCTCGACCTCGTCCTCGCTGAGCTCCCTGAGCTCGTCGTCACCGGCGTGGGGTCCCGAGACCTCGTGGCGGCGGGGCACCAGGGCACGGCCGACCAGCACCACGGCCGTCGTGACGGGCCCCAGCAGCCGGACCACGAACCGCCCGACGCGCCCGAGCAGCAGGCCGGCGGTGTCGAGGTGGCGCAGCACGACGGTGCGCGGCACCACCTCTCCGAGCACCAAGCTGACCAGGACCACGACCACGACGGCGGCGACCACGGTGAGGCCACCCCCACCGAGGTGGAGGACCAGCCAGGTCACCAGAGCCGCGGTGGCCACCCGCGCCAGCACCGTGGCGACCAGGACCGCATCCAGGGACCGCGCACGGTGCTCGGTCAACCACAGCAGCGCAGCCGTGCGGGCGGGCGTGGCCTCGTGCTCCTCCACCAGCCGCAGCGCCCGCACCACGTTCATGCGGGTGACCACGGTCTCGACCGCGGCGAGCAGGGCCGTGACCGCCCCCAGCAGCACGAGGCCGACGGCGGCGAGGATGACGGGGTCGAGGTTCACGGGTCACCGGCTCCCCGCCGGTGGCTGGCCAGCAGCCGGTCGGTGAGCGCGAACATCTCGCGCTCCTCCTCCGGCGCGGCGTGGTCCATCCCCAGCAGGTGCAGCAGCCCGTGCACCGTGAGCAGCCGCAGCTCCTCGTGGGCGGAGCGGTCGAAGCGCGGCGCCTGCTCGGCGGCCACCTCGGGGCACAGCACCACGTCGCCGAGCACGGCGGGCACGTCGGGGGGCGACTCGCCCGGTTCGTCGATGGGGAAGGCCAGCACGTCGGTTGGGCCCTCCTGGCCCATGTGCACCGCGTTGAGCTGCGCCATGGTGGCACGGTCGACGAGCAGGAGGGTGACATCCATCTCGGCGGGCACCCGACGCTGCGTCAGCACGTGGCGGGCGAGGTCGAGCAGATCCTCGGCGTCGACGGCGCGTTCCTGCTCATCAGCGAGCTCGACGGGCACCCTCACCCACCCCCGTCACCGACGTCGGCGGTGCGTGGGGGTTCGTCGCCGGCGGTGCGGCCCGCTGCCTCGTCGTAGGCCTCGTAGGCCTCGACGATGCGCTGGACGATGTGGTGGCGCACGACGTCACCGGACCGCAGCCGTGCGAAGGCGACGCCGTCGATCCCGTCGAGGATCTCCCCCACGATGCGCAGCCCGGAGGTGGTGCCGCTCGGCAGGTCCACCTGGCTGACGTCACCGGTGACCACGGCCTTGGAGTTGAAGCCGATGCGGGTCAGGAACATCTTCATCTGCTCGGGTGAGGTGTTCTGCGCCTCGTCGAGGACGATGAAGGCGTCGTTGAGGGTGCGTCCCCGCATGTAGGCCAGGGGCGCGATCTCGATGGTGCCGCGGTCGACGTGGTTGACGAGCTCCTCGGCCTCCATCATGTCGTGCAGGGCGTCCCACAGGGGCTTGAGGTAGGGGTCGATCTTCTCGTGCAGGGTCCCGGGGAGGAAGCCGAGCCGCTCCCCCGCCTCCACCGCGGGCCGGGTGAGGATGAGCCGGTTGACCTGCTTGGCACGCAGGGCCTGGACCGCCGCACCCATCGCCAGGTAGGTCTTGCCCGTCCCCGCAGGGCCGATGCCGAAGGTGACGGTGTTGCCCTTGATGGCGTCGAGGTAGCGCTTCTGTCCCAGGGTCTTGGCCCGGATGGTGCGGCCGCGGTGGGTGATCAGCGCCTCGGACAGCACCTCGGAGGGACGCTCGTCGGCGTCGTCACGGATCATGCGCACGGTCTGGCGCACCGTGCCCCGGTCGATCGACTGGCCGCGGTCGAGGAGCAGGACCAGCTCCTCGAACAGCCGCGCCACACGACCCGTCTCCGCGGCATCCTCGGAGCGGATGGAGATCTCGTTGCCACGGACGTGGATCACCGCGTGGAAGGCGTCCTCGATGGTACGCAGGAGCTCATCCCGGGTGCCGAGCAGCGACACCATCGCGTGCTCACCAGGCACCAGGACCTTGATGGCGCCGACGGGTTCGTCGGTGCCGTCCGCCGGGTCGCGGGGCTCGGGGCTCTCCGCGGTCTCCTCGATCGGTGCGGTGCGGGCAGGGCTGGCAGGAGGGCTCGCCACGGGTGGGGGTGACTCCTCGACGGGGACGGGGTTGTGGCCCGGGTGCGGGTCCGCGCGCGCAGCAGCGGCGCGCGGTCGTCCCAGGGTAGCTCCCGGGGACCCGGGGCGACCTCAGCGCACCACGCCGACGGCGGTCAGCTTGTCGCGCAGCTCCTCGGGTGCGGCATCGAGCACCGCCGCGAGCAGCTCGAGATCCCCGCTGCGTACGGTGAGGACCCGCCCGTTGTAGTCGCCCCGGCGGGCCTGGATCGCGGCGGCGTACCGGCGGACCGCCGGTTCGAGCTCCGTCTCCCGCTCCAACGCCGCCAGGTCGATGACCAGCTCCGGACCACGCTCGGCGAACACCGAGGTGGCGCCGACCTCCGGGGGCAGCAGCTCGGAGACCGGCACGCGGTAGAAGCTGGCCAACCGCTGCAACCGCGAGATCGACACGGCCCGTTCACCCCGCTCGTAGGCGCCGACCACGGAGGCCTTCAGGGCGCCTGCACTGCGGTCCTCCACCTCGTGGAGGGACATGCCCTGCTGCTGCCGTACCCGGCGCAGGCGTTCACCGAGCAACCCCGCGTACCGTCCCTCGTCGGCAGACATGACGTCCTCGGTGGTCTCCGGTCGCACCCCCGTGAGGTGCGAGGGTGCCGTGGCCTCGCCGGGACAGCGGCGGGGCTGGCACAGCCCCGGTCCCGTCCCCTTTCCTGCACGTTACCGCGACCACGCTGCGTCAGGAAGTACCGTGACCGAGCGCGCGAACGCGAGTGCAGCGCGTGACGATCAGCCCCACCGTCCCACCGCCGCGGACAGCACTGCCAGCCCTGCGGGACCGGCGTGCTCCGCGCGCAGCACGCTGTCGCCCAACCCGACCGCCAGGGCGCCACCGGCCACGGCGTCGGCCACCTCGGCGTCGCTGAAGCCCCCTTCCGGGCCAACGGCCAGCACGACCGCGGCGACGCCCGCGAGGGACTCGACCACGGAGGGCAACCCCGGGGCGCCCGGGTGGGCCACCAGCAGCAGCTCGTCGTCACGCGCCAACCGGTCCAGGGCCAGGGGCCCGGTCACCTGGGGCCGCCGGGCCAACCGGGCCTGCTCGCAGGCGGCGCTGACGACGGCCTGCCAGCGGACCCGGGCCCGGCTCGCCCGCTCGCCCTCCAGCTGCCGGACCGACCGGGACGAGATGACCACGCGCAGCTCGTCCACCCCGAGCTCCGTGGCCTGGCGCAGCACCTCGTCCAGCTTGCGGCCCTTGGGCAGCGCCTGGGCGAGGACCAGCCGGGGGGAGGGAGGCGGACGGTGCTGCACGGCACCGGTGAGCAGCACGCCGTCGGTGGTCAGCTCCGCCGGGCCCCACCACCCCTGACCGTCGGCGACCTCGATCGGGGCACCGGGTGACAGGCGCAGCACCCGGGTGAGGTGGTGACGCTCCTCGGCCGACAGGGCGAGCCGGGAACCCTCCACCGCTCCCGCCAGGCCGGCATCGAGGTGGACGAAGGGGGTGCGGCTCACCGGGCGACCGCGCGCTCAGCGCTGGAAGGCATCACGCAGCCGGGACAGTGGGCCCTGTCCGCGCTCCCCCAGCGTCTCACCGCGCGCGGCGGCCAGTTCGGTGAGCAGCTCACGCTGGCGGGCGTCGAGCCCCGTCGGTACCTCGACGCGCACCACCAGTTCCATGTCACCGCGTCGGCCGCCACCGCGCATGGGGACCCCCGCGCGACGCACGGTCAGGACGTCACCCGGCTGGGTGCCCGCCGGCACGGGGACCTCGACGTCCCCGCCGTCGACGGTGGGCACCGTGAGGGTGGTCCCCAGCGCCGCCTGGGCGACCGACACCGTGACCTCGGCGGCCAGGGTGCGCCCATCCCGCTCGAACACCTCGTGCTCGGCCACGCGGACCTGGACGTAGAGGTCACCGGCCGGGGCCCCCTGGCGACCCGCCTCGCCCTCACCCCGCACGGGGATCCGGTCGCCGTCCTCGAGGCCGGCCGGGATGTCCACCCGCATCGTCCGGTTGGTCTGGCGGCGCCCCTCACCGGCACAGTCACCACAGGGGTCGCCCACGCTGCGGCCCGTCCCCCGGCACGCCTCGCAGGGCGCCGCCGTGGCCAGCTGACCGAAGGCGGTGCGCACCACGCGTTGGACCTGCCCGGCACCGCCACAGGTGGTGCAGGCCGTGGGAGCGGTGCCGTCCGCGGCACCGCTGCCGTCGCAGGTCTCGCAGGCCCGGGGCACGTCCACCTCGACGTCGCGGCTGACGCCCGTGACGACCTCCTCGAGGGTGAGCTCCACCACCACGAGCACGTCGCGGCCCGGCTGCTGGCGGCGGGCCCGGCCCCCGCCGCCGCCGGAGCGGAAGCCGGCGGCCTGCCCGAAGAAGGCGTCGATCACGTCGTCGATGCCGCCGAACCCACCCGCGCCGAAGCCGAAGGGGTCGCTGGCACCCGACCGGCCGTTGCTGGTCCCGTCATCGCCGAAGCGGTCGTAGCGGGCCCGCCGTTCGGGGTCGGAGAGCACCTGGTAGGCGTGGGTGACGGCCTTGAAGGTGTCCTCGTCACCGCCGGCATCGGGGTGGTGCTCCCGGGCCTTCCGCCGGTAGGCGCGCTTGAGGTCGTCCGCGCTCGCCGAGCGCGGGAGATCGAGGAGTTCGTAGAGATCGGACACGGTGCCTCGCAGGTTCGTCCGGGGGCGTCGTCGGTGGCCGCAGGGTCAGCGGGAGAGGTCGGTGAGGGTGGCCTGGAGCTGGTCGGCCACGGCGCGCACGGTGGCCAGCACCGTCGCGTAGTCCATGCGGGTGGGGCCGAGCACCCCCAGGGAACCCGCGGTGACCAGCTGGTAGCGCTGGGCCACCAGGGAGGCGGCCCGCAGGTCCTCGACCTCGTTCTCCTCGCCGATGCGCACCGTGGGGTGGTCATCCGCCGTGGCGTCGGCGAGCAGCCGTGCCAGGGTGACACGTTCCTCGATGAGCTGCAGGACCCGGGAGAGGTGCTCGCGCTCGAAGGCCTCGTCGCCCGCCAGGGAGGCCTGCCCGCCCACGAACACGTGGTGCACGGTGTCCTCGGCCAGTCGTGGCGCCGTGGCCTCCGCCACCGCCCGCAGCACCTCACGCAGCTCCGAGGGTGCGTCCTCGGCGATGGCGGTGATCGTGGTGTTGACCTCCCCGAGGCGCCGTCCACGGACCTGCTCGGCCAGGACGGTGCGGACCCGGTCGAGATCGGTCTCCGTGGTCTCCGGGGGCAGCTCCACGGAGCGCTTCTCCACCCGGCCGGTGTCGGCGACCAGCAGCAGCAGCCCCGCGCCGGGGCCGAGCCCCACGAGCTCGCACAGCTTGAGCCGCGCGGTGTCCACCGCCGGGGCGATCACCAACGACACCAGCCGGGTCAGCTGGCTGAGCACCGAGGAGGTCCGGGCGAGCAGATCCTCGACGTCGGTGGCGCCCCCCAGCAGCTCCTGCACCAGCTCCCGGCGGGGGCCGTCGAGGGCGGGATCGGTGCGCAGGTCGTCCACGAACCGGCGGTAGCCCTTGTCCGTGGGCACCCGGCCCGCGGAGGTGTGGGGCTGTGCGATGTAGCCGAGGGACTCCAGCGCCGACATCTCGTTGCGCACCGTTGCGGCCGAGACGTCGAGCCGGGCCACGTCCACCACACGCTTGGAGCCCACGGGCTCACCCTTGGACACGTACTCGGTGACGATGGCCCGCAGCACGGCACGCTTGCGGTCGTCGAGCTCCTCACCGCTGCCGTCGGCGTCCTCGCCCGTGACCGGTACGTCGGCGACCTCTCCGGGGAGGGACACCTCGACGTGCACGGCGTCAGCGGCCTGTCCCGGCTGCGCGGCGGCCCGCAGGGCGGCGTGCGCGACGGGGTCGCTCGTTGCGGCCATGGGACACCTCCTCGCGGTCGTGGACATGCCGAGGGTACCGCGCTGGCACTCGCGAGCCAGGTCTGCCAGGAGGCCTCACACCTCGATCGTGCCCCCGAGGAGGGTGCCGAGGAGGTAGCCGAGCAGCCCGGCACCACCACCGATGACCAGCAGGCGCAGCCCGGACAGCAGGGGCGGGCGGTGGGTGAGACGCGTGAGCAGGGCGCCGGCACCGAAGAGCACCGTGGTGCACAGCACGACGCTGGTGAGCACCGCCGTGCTCCCGGTGGTCAGCATGAAGGGCACCAGGGGCACGGCGCCACCGAGGGCGAAGAGTCCCGCGTTGGCGACCGCCGCGCGGTAGGGGCTGACGTTGTCCTGCTCGGCGACCACACCGTGGGCCGCCAGCATCTCGGCCTGGGTCCGCACGCTGACGTACTCCCCCGCCCCCATCGACATCGCGCCCGATGCCAGCCCCGCCAGGCCGGCGACCACCACCGCACCCGGGCTGATACTCGCGCCGGCGACGCCCATGATCAGCCCGAAGTTGCTCACCACCCCGTCCTGGATGCCGAACACCCCGGCACGGATCGTGTTCGAGCGGTCGAGGCCGTTGTCGGCGGCGGAGGGCGTCGTCCCGTGCTCCGGGCCCGCCCCCGGGTCCGGGGTGGCAGGGCGGGGGAGTTCCTCAGCCACGACGAACCCTCCGAGCAGGTGACAGCGACCCCGCGGGGCCGGCGGCACAGGACGGTGCTGTGCCGCACGACCGTACCGAGACCCCACGAGAGCGTCACCGCAGGTGAGGCATCCCTTCGTGGGGATGCCCCTGCCCGACGGTGGACCCTGCCCCCGCGGCCACGGCCAGCCCTGCCGGGAGCGGGCGTGGTGACCTAGGGTGGACAGCCCACGCGGCTCGCTGCCGCGAACACCGGACCAACCGACCCGTCAGGAGCGCGACCGTGTCCACCACGCCGCCGCCCGAGGGGGCCGCCGGACCACCGACGAGCGACGACCGTGACACCTCCGAGGTGATCGCGTCGCTCCTCGTCCACGGCCAGGGCCTCATCAAGACCGAGATCGAGCTCGCGAAGCTCGAGATCAAACGCATCGTGACGGAGAAGGCCATCGCCGTGGGCCTGGTGGTCTTCGGTGCCGTCCTGGGCCTGTTCATCCTGGCCTTCGTGGGCGTCACGGGGGCGAACGCCCTGATGCTGGTGGTCGAACCCTGGCTGGCCTGGCTGATCGTGACCGGGGTGTACATCCTGGTGGCGGTCATCCTGCTGCTGGTGGCGGTGCGGCTGTTCAAGCGCCCCGTGGTGCCCGAGCACACCAAGGCGGAGCTGGAGACGACCAGGACGTGGGCGAGCGAGCAGGTGGGCCGATGAGCGCGGCAGGCGAGGACACGAGCACGGGCGGCGCGGCCGCCGCCAAGGCGCGGGCGGATGCGACCGTCGAGCGGGTCAAGGCCCAGGCTGAGGAGCGCGTGGAGCGCTTCAAGGCCGAGGCGGAGCGGGCCAGGAACACCGCCACGGAGATGAAGGAGGAGGTCGCCACCGCCGTGGACGACCGCCGTGGCGGACCCGCCACCTCGGTGGCCGACGCGGAGGCCAAGGCCGCCCAGCTGCGTGCCGGGATCGAGCGGGACCTGGCGACGCTGCAGTCACGCCTGCCCGACACCGAGGACGTCACCGAGCGGGCGCGGTCGCTGGCCGTGACCGTCGGTGGGACGGTGGCCGCCGTGGCCGGCATCGCCGTGGTGTTCAGCCGGCGCAAGGCCGCCAAGGCCAGGGAACGTGACCTCGAGGCCCAGGCCGAGGCCCTGGCCAAGGTCCTGGCCCGCGCAGAGCGGGTCGAGGTCGCCGAGGAGGACGCAGGTGGCGGCCTCGGCCGCTGGCTCCTGCTCCTCGCGGGCCTCTCCGGCGCCGGCGCCGGCGTGTGGTGGTGGCAGCAGCGCGCCGACGATGAGGACCTCGACGAGCTGTGGGGCCCCACCCCCGAGTGACGCTGCCGACCGGGCGGGTGGCTAGATGAGCCCGCCCGGGTCACCACCGAGCCCGTCGACGATCGCGGCCGCGTTGCGGCGCAGCAGCTCCAGGTAGGTGTGCTCGGGGTCGCCCGGCTCACCGGGGAGCACGTCGTCGGCGAGCCCGTCGACGTACCGGGCCCCCGTCTCCTCCGCGATCGCCTCCAGCACGGGTGTGGGGAACTCCTCGCTGCCGAACACCGCGGGGACGTCACGTTCGCGGATCAGGTCGATGACCTCACGCACCTCGGAGGCCGAGGGGTCGGTGAAGTCCGTGGGCTGGACGGCGGTCTCGTAGTCCAGGCCGTAGTCGCGGGCGAAGTAGGTCCAGGCGTCGTGGTAGGTGACCAGGCTGCGGGCCGCAGCGGGGATGGTGTCGACGGCCGCGCGGACCTGCTCGTGCAGGGCGTCGAGTTCGTCCAGGTAGGCGTCCCGGCTCGCGGCGTAGGTCGCGGCGCCCTCGGGATCCTCCTCGCTCAGGGTGGCGGCGATCGCCTCCACCAGGGCCCGGGTGTTGACCAGCGAGGTCCACACGTGGGGGTTGGGGCCGAGCTCGCCGTCGTCGTGGGAGTGCCCGTGGTCGTCGTCGTGGGAGTGCCCGTGGTCGTCGTCGTGG
>SKTN01000011.1 GCA_007117945.1 Nitriliruptoraceae bacterium
CCCGGGCACCCCAGCACCGCAGCCGCCCCGGGCATGCCCTCGTCAGGAGCTGGGACATGTCCCAGGAAACGACCACCCAAAGCGCCGCAGGCGGACGAGGCCGCCGCTAGGTGGTCCGGAGCTGGGCCATATCCCAGGACACGACCACGCGCGGCCCCGGGCGGGTCCCGGAGGGGCCAGGGCGGGTCCCGGAGGGGCCAGGACGGGAGCCGGAGGGGCCGCGGGAGCCAGCCGGAGCCACCGGGGCCCCGGCGGGGCTCCCGGGCCGGGCCGGGCGGCTCACACGAGATCGCGGGGGATCTCGAACCGCCACTGCCGGGCGGCCACCCGGACCTCGCCCTCGTAGGCGTCGAGGGCGTTGGTGATGTGGAAGGTCGAGGCGTCCCCCGACATCGTCGAGGTGGCGACCACGCGGACGCACCAGTCACCGCGGGACACCTCGGAGGTCCGTTCCGCACGCACCTCGGCGGACAGCGGTGCGCCCTCCACGATGGAGAAGGACCGCTCCCAGTGCTCGGTGAGCTCCAGACCGTCGGGCAGACGGACCTGCTGCTCATCGAACCACGCCCGCAGGGTCGAGCGCCCCGAGACCCAGTCGTGGACCACCTGGCGCTCCCCGCCGCGCGTCGGTTCATCCTCACCATCGCCCTCGCCCAGCACGAACCGGGGCAGTTCCTCCTCGCCGGGCTGGAGGGTGCGCAAGGGCAGGGCGAGGATGCACCCCTCGTCGGGGTAGAGGCTGAGGGACACCGGCTCAGGTGATGGCCACGCCCAGGGCCAGTAGGTGGGTGAGATGGCCACACGCAACCGGCTGCCCTCACTGAAGGTGTGCCCCGCGGCGCTGAGCTGGATCGTCACCTCGGTGCACTCGCCGGGAACCATCGGCGCAGGGTGCTCGTGGCTGTCGCGGTGGGTCAGGTTGAGCAGCCCCCGCGCCACCAACCGTGACACCCCGGCGGGGGTGATCTCCGTCAGGCGGACCGCGGCGAGCGCCAGGGGCTGGTCGACGGACAGCTTGAGCCGTAGCTCCGGCTGGCCGAGGATGGTCAGCGGCGCCTCCAGTGGGGCCGAGTCGTAGGTCAGCGCCAGCCCGTCCTCTCGGCGCTGGTCACCGGGGAGATCCTCGACGATCCCCGCACCCATGTAGGCACCAGCCTCGAGGCCCGCGACCTGGCTGCCGACCAGGGTGTGGGAGTCGTCCGGGGAGCGGTCGGGCGAGGTCCGGCCGTCGTCCAGCCACAGCCGGTGGTCGCTGCCCAGCAACCACCGCTGCTCGCTGACCGAAGGTGAGGGCCAGCTCTGCTCGGTGGCCCACACCCCGACCCGTTCGGCCCGGTGCGGGTCGTCATCGACGGTCTCCCGCAGGAACACCCGGAGCATCGGCTCGTCCATGATGCCGGTATCGATGCCCTTCAGCCAGTGATCCCAGAAGCGGATCATCTCCCCGATGAAGTCGATGGGGGCACCGGGCGCGCCGTAGTCGGGGTAGACGTGTCCCCACGGGCCGATCAGGCCCTTGCGCGGCCCGGAGTAGCCCTCCATCACGCGCAGCACCGCATCGCGGTAGGCGTCGTCCCACCCGCCGACCATGTAGACCGCGGCCTGCATGGCGTCGAGGTCCTCGGCCACGGAGCCGTGCTTCCAGTACTCGTCGCGACGCTGGTGGTGGAGCCAGGTCTCCACGAAGGGGGTGACGTCGAGCCGTTCCAACCACGCCTGCCGCCAGCCCTCACCGAAGCTCACCGGGTCGGGTGGTCGCGCCCCCGCCGACAGCATCCGGGTGGACCAGGGCAGCATCTCCGAGGCGATCACGCAGCCGCCGTGGTAGTGCACGTCGTCGGCGTAGCGGTCGTCGGTGGAGCACACACTGACGATCGCCTTCAGCGCCGGTGGGCGCATCGCGGCGATCTGCAGGGCGTTGAACCCGCCCCAGGAGATCCCCTTCATCCCGACGTTGCCGTTGCACCAGGGCTGGGCGGCGAGCCAGGCGATGACCTCGCACCCGTCGTCGAGCTCCTGCGGGGAGTACTCGTCGTGCATCAGCCCCTCGGAGTCGCCCGAGCCGCGCACGTCCACGCGCACCACGGCGTAGCCGTAGGAGGCCAGCTCCGTGCCGCGCTGGCGGTCACGGATCGCCGTGGCGTCGTTCTTGCGGTAGGGCAGGTACTCCAGCAGGGCGGGGACGGGGCGTTCCCCCGCATCGACGGGCAACCAGATGCGCGCGGAGAGCCGCACGCCGTCGGACATCTCGATCCAGAGGTAGGTGAGCTCCCGCACCTCACGGGTGGGTCGCGACGGTGCGTCAACCCCGGGCGTGGGAGCGCCCGAGGTCATCCGTGGGGCTCCATGACACTGCGGCCGGCACGGCGCAGGGCACGCACCACGATGTCCTCGCACAGCTCGGGGAAGGTCACGCCCTCCGCGGCCGCGGACAGGGGGAAGCTCGAACGCGGCGTCATCCCCGGCAGGGGGTTGGTCTCCAGGAAGGTGAAGTGGCCGTCCTCGGTGAGGCGGAAGTCGGCCCGCGAGGTCGCATCGCCGATCCCCAGGGCGTGGTGGGTCTGGCTGGTGAGGTGGCGCACCTGCGCGGTCTGCTCCGGTGTCAGGTCCGCCGGGCACTCCTTGCGACCCTCACCGGGGGTGTACTTCGCCTCGTAGGTGAAGATGTCCCCATCACTGATGGGCTCCACCACGGCGAACACCCGCTCACCGAGCGCCGCGATCGTGAGGTCCCGCCCCGGGACGAACTCCTCGATGATGGCATCCTGCCCCTCGGCGACGGCCAGACGGCAGGCGGCAGGCAGCTCCGCGGCGTCGGTGACCTTGGACAGCCCGATCGTGGAGCCACCCCCACAGGGCTTGACGATCCACGGCGCCGACATGTCCAGCGCCGCGAGGTCCTCCTCGATGTGGTCGCGGCGCACCACATGCCAGGCGGGGGTGTCGATGCCGTGGGCTGCCACGACCTCCTTGCTGCGCGCCTTGTCGAAGGTCAGCTCGCAGATGTCCGCGGTCGGCCCGGTGTAGACGATGCCGTGCTTGTCGAGGAAACGCTGGGTGTTGCCCATCTCACCCTCGTCACCGAAGGTCGTCACGAACACCACGTCAGCGGCTTGGAGGATCGGCAGCAGCCCCTTCGCCAGGACGCCCTCCTCCTGCTGCGCACGGACCTGGGCGAGCATCTCGAGATCGGGCGGAGCACCCACCGTGGGCGAGACGGGCGACTCGGGGACGTCGTCCTCCTCCACCTCGGCGGTGGTGAAGGCGTGGGAGACGTCGCGGTCGGTGATCGGTGGCGCCTGCGCCGAGTCAACGGCGGCGACGGCGTGCCCGACCCACCGCAGGGCCCGCGCGATGGCGGTACCGGTGGACAGGGAACCGAAGCGCTCGGTGTTCCCACCGCCCATCAGCACCGCGATCCGCAGCGGTGCCCCCAGGGTCGAGGACGGGTGCGGACGGGGCATGGCCTCGTCCACCGTGAGGAGGTCCTCGTCCTGACCGTCGTGGTGGTGTGCTCTGGGCTGCATGTCTTCGGCTCCTTAGTGCTCGGCTGCGTCCCTGCGCCCCGGTGCGGTGGCGGGACCTCGTGGCGCCTGTTCGCTCGTCTCCCGGTCGTGGGTTGCACCCACGCGCGGGATCTGC
>SKTN01000369.1 GCA_007117945.1 Nitriliruptoraceae bacterium
CCACCGCAGCACGGCCAGCTGCTCGGGAGCCCACCAGCGCTCACCTACCTCCCGGACCCGGGCTTCCACGGCGTCGACACCTTCACCTACCGCGCCGACGACGGGCGGGACAGCTCCCCGCCGGCGACGGTCACCATCACCGTGGATCCGGTGGCGAACACCCCGCCGGAGCTCGAGGCCCCCGACCGGCTCGTGGTCACCGCCGGGACGCAGGATGAGGTGGCCGTGCGCGCCACCGACGCCGACGGTGACGCGCTGACCCTGACCGCCAGCGGGCTGCCGGAGGGCGCCGACTTCTCCGACGGCGGTGACGGCATCGGCCTGCTCACCTTCGCGCCTCCCGCCGACGCTGCGGCGGCGGAGACCGAGGTGAGGGTCACCGCCGACGACGGCACCGACACGACCTCGGCGACCATCCTGCTGGTCGTGGTCGAGGCCGAACCGGGTCCACCGATCGCGGAGGCCGACGAGCTGATCCAGGTGCTCGTCGGTGAGGAGCTCATCCTCGACGGTTCGCGCTCACGGGCGGCGGACGACGGTGCACTGACCTTCCGGTGGTCCTTCGAGGGGGAGACCTACGACCAGGCGGTCGTGTCCCTGCCGACCCGCGCGCCCCTGATCGCGACGGCGACCCTGACGGTCACCGACGAGCGTGGGCACAGCGACGCCATAACGACCGATGTAGAGGTGGTCAACGTCCCGCCGCTGCTGGACCTGGTCGAGCGGCGGGTCGCGGGCATCGTCACCGACCACGACCCGATCCTGGCCGCACCCGGCGAGGAGGTGGGCCTGCTGGTCGACATCACCGATCCCGGGTTGGACGCGGTGCACGAGGCAACCGTCGATTGGGGTGACGGCACCATCACCACGCCCGAGGTCCTCGAGGGGTCCGCAGCCTCGCCGGCCGGTGCCACCACGTCCGCCCCGGCGGCGGGTGAGGAGGGGCCCCTGCGCCGACACCTCGAGGCCGGGCACCCCTACGGTGCACCGGGCACCTACACCGTCGTCGTGGAGGTCTGTGACGACCACGAGGGCTGCAGCACCCTGGCGGTGGAGGTGGAGATCGTCGCGCCGGCCGAGGCGCCGGGGGAGGGGGATCCACCCGACACCCCGGAGGAACCGGAGGCGCCCGAGGGTCCACCGGCTGACGGCACGGACGACGACACGTCGGTGGACGATCCGGACCCCGCGCCGGACGAGGCGGCCACCGTCGACGACGCCACCCCGGTCGAGGAGGGCCCCACCGGTGCCACGGAGGTGTTGGTCGAGGGGCTGGCATCGCCGCCGAGCGCACGGGAGGTCCCGATCGCGCCCCCCTCGGCGGTGACGGAGCGGTCGCGCGCGGGCACCGATGCCCTCGTCAGGACCGGCCGCGACACCCGGGGCCTCCTGCTCGTCGCGCTGCTCGCCCTGGCCCTGGGATGGGCGCTGCTGCGGCCACGTCGTCAGCGGGCCGCGGAGCCCTGCTTCCAGGCCGCGGCGCCACGTCGTGCGGACCGCTCCAGGGGGTGATCCCGGTAGCCGAAGCGGGCCGCCAGCCACACGTACGCCACCATGATCAGGGGCCCGAGCCGCTCGGACTGGCGGACGTGCACGGCCTCGTGGGCCAGCAGCACGGGGTCGGGTTCCTCCCGGCGGCTCAGCACCACCAGCCCGACGGTGTTGGCGTGGGCACCGACGGCTTCGAGCGCCATCCGTGAGGGCCCGCCGGCGCCGCGGACCACGAAGCAGCCGAGCTCCTCCTCCCACCGTGGCCGGGCACCGGACAGCCCCGCGAGCACCAGCCCCACGGCGGTCAGCGGCGCGGCCCACAGGGCCGCAGCCACGCGGCCGAGCCGCGTCGCGGGGCGGTCGGGCACCCAGGTCCCGAGCTGTTCGGCCCACTGCGGTTGGGGCCGGGCCAGGGGGATGTCGGCCGACGCCGAGGCCCGCGCCAGCTCCCCGCGACGCACGGCCATGGCCTCACGCCGCTGCCGGGCCACGCCGACGACCCCGGCCGCCAGCGTCGACCAGAACAGCCAGGCTCCCAGGCGCCGGATCACGGGCGGATCGCGACCAGGGCGGCGCCGAGCTCCCCGAGGTCGATGGGGGTGCCGTCGGCCACGGGCTGGCGGTGGACCTCGGTGGCCAGCACGTCCCGGGCGATCGCCGCGTAGTGCCCGGCGGCTGCGAGCTCCTCGTCCAGCTCGGGGGGCGTGACGGCGAGCACCAGCTCGATGCGGTCGGCGAGCTCCAGCCCGGCGGCCTTGCGCTGGTCGTTGATCGCCCGCACCAGCTCCCGTGCCGCCCCCTCGACCTCGAGCTCACGGGTCAGCGCGGTGTCCAGGGCGAAGGAGCTGGTGGCGTCGCGTGCCACGGCCCAGCCCGTGCGGGGCCGCTCGATCACCTCGACCATCTCCGCGGTGACGGTCACCGCGTCGTCCCCGACGGTGAGCTGGGCCTCGCCGGCCCGCAGCTCCTCGGCCAGCGTGGCCGCTGCGTCGGCGTCCAGCGCGGCGATGGCGCCCGCCACCTCCGGGGCCCGCTTCTGGAACACGGGCCCGAGCGCCCGGAAGTTCGGCTTGCAGCTGCGCTCCACCAGGTCACCGGTGCCGTCGGCGAGCTCGATGTCGTGGACGTTGAGCTCCTCGGCGATCTCGTGGGTGAGGCCCGAGAGACCCTCGCGTTCCCCCTCCGGCACGCTGACCAGCGCCCGGGCCAGGGGCTGGCGGATCTTCACCGCGCTGTCGTTGCGGGCCTGACGTCCGAGCTCCACCACCCGTCGGGTGGTGGCCATCGCCCGGCGCAGCGCCTCGTCGCGCCACGCGGGGTCGGCCGCGGGGAAGTCGGTGAGGTGCACGGAGTCGTGCGCCGGCTCGTCACCGGTGGCACGGGCGGGTGCCACGACCAGGTCCTGCCACAGCCGCTCGGCCAGGAAGGGGGTGAAGGGTGCGAGTAGCTGCGCCAGCGTCGTCAGGCAGGTGTGCAGGGTGTGGTAGGCGGCGGCCTTGTCGGCCGGGTCGTCGTGCACCGACTTCCAGAACCGCCGCCGGTTGCGCCGCACGTACCAGTTGGACAGGTCCTCCACGAACCGCTCCAGGGCGCGCGTCGAGGTGGAGACGTCGTAGCGGTCCAGGGCACCGTCCACGGTGTCGATCAGCTCCGCGAGCTCCGCGAGCACCCACCGGTCGATGGCGGGTCGCTCGGCGACCGCGGGCACCGGCAGGGTGGGGTCGAACCCGTCGATGTCGGCGTAGGTGGTGAAGAACACGTGGGTGTTCCACAGGGTGAGCAGGAAGCGGCGGACCACGTCCTCCAGCAGGTTGTGGCTCACCCGACGGTTCACCCAGGGGTTGCCCTCGGCGAACATCAGCCACCGGATCGCATCGGCCCCGTGGGCGTCGATCAGCTCCCAGGGGTCGATGACGTTGCCCGCGGACTTCGACATCTTGCGCCCGTCCTCGTCCACGATGTGGCCGAGGCAGGCGCAGGTGCGGTACGAGCTGTCACCGAACAGCAGGGTGGACTCCGCCAGCAGGGAGTAGAACCAGCCGCGGGTCTGGTCGATCGCCTCGCAGATGTAGTCGGCGGGGTAGTGGCGGGCGAACTCCTCGTGGCCCTGATGGGGGTAGCCCCACTGGGCGA
>SKTN01000196.1 GCA_007117945.1 Nitriliruptoraceae bacterium
GATCACGACATGAACCGACAGATCTCGAAGTCGCGAGATGCCCGTCACGCCGTTCGAAACGGTCAGTCGCCCACCGCGTGAGCTAGCTGGCCTCCGGGAGTGGACACTTCTCGGTGGCCAGCCGTCGATACACCTCCCTCTAGGCGACACGAGGAAGCCTCACCAGCGAGCCCCGGCGGCTAGCACGAGGCCGTGGCCAAGGGCGGTGGCTCCCACTCGGGATCCGCAGATGATGGCTACACGCCGGTGACGATTCTTGGGCGTGAGGGGATTCTACGGTTCTATCGGTGGACGTTTCGGCCTCTCCAGGACTCACACGTACGGCAACGCATCCCACCGAGAAGCGTCCGGAGTTGGCGGAAGAACTCGCCCACGTGCGTGCGGGCGACTCTGGGCTCGCCACAGCCCTGTCCCCGACGTGTCCACGTGCCGACAGGTCCTACCAGTCACCCGGTGAGCTGCTGTTCGATGTCGCGCCGGTGGGAACGGTACGTATCGATAAAGGTGTCGAGGTCGCCCTTGTCAGCAGTGTGCTGCGCGTGAAGGAGCCGGAGGCTGATCGGCATGGGCAGGTCGGTGACGTGACGTAGGTGCACACCTCTGGTGGTGAGACCACGGGCCCATGCGAGCAGTGTCTGCTGCTCATCGATGTCGGGGACGTGGTCCCCCGCGATGGACAAGCTCAGGTTGCCGCTGGCAGTTGCGCCGTCGTGCAGCAGGCGTAGGGCGGGACCGAAGATGGTCTCCTCGAACGTCGCACTGGTAACAGGTTTAGCCTGCGACCCTTCCCTGCTGGACACCTCCATCCACTTGATGGACTTCATGCTGCCCCATGTGCTATCGGGGCCAGGGCGGGGGCACCAGCCGGCCGGGGTGTCGTGCAGCTGGACGCTGTCGCGCAGCAGGGTGCGCAACTCGGGGTAGGCGTCTCCGAGCCGACCGGTCGACAGCGTCGCCTTCATCAGGTCAGCGAGTTCGTAGACGGAGGTCTCGATCGCTTGCCGAGCATCGTCATCGAGGTTCGGCAGGCCGATGGCAGTCAGTTCGGAGCTTCGGATGTGCCCGGGAGGCATGGTGTCAGCCAGTTGCTGCACCATGTCCGAGTTGAAGATGCCGCACAGGTAGGCGGCGAAGCGACTGTCCTGATCGGTGTCCGCATACATCATGTGCAGACCGGACTTCGGCACCGCGCCGGGCGGAGCGAGCCCCACGATCAGCGACCCACCAGAGCCGCGCTGTGCCGTCAGACAGTAAGTGCCCCATTCGTGACCGGGCAACACGTGGCCGACAACATGCTCTTGGCTCTGGTGAGCGGTCCACCACGGACGGACCCACCGCTGGTCTCCCTTACTTCGCCAGCCGTCAACTAGCCGCCGGGTCAACGCTGGCCTGAAACGTTCCAGATGCTTACCGATTGCGGGCATCGCCGCGTCGTCAAACGGCTGCTGGATGATCTGCTCTTGAGTCATCCCCTCAAGCAGGTCGTGCGGCTGCGGAAGCCACAACAGCCGTGCGTGGTCGTCAGGGAGCACGACCGCATACGGGTAGACATCCTTGGTGTTGATGACAGGTCGCAGCGCGTCCTCTTCGTTGCTGTTAAGCGGGCCGAGCGCAGCGATGTCCTCGGGGTCGAGTTGGTAGATCGCCGTGCCCTTTGGCGTGGCGGCGAGTTCCGAGGCGGACATGAACGCACTGAGCGTCTTGTTGACCTTCTGAGCAGTGACGATCGCACCTTCAGTGATCTTCACGGGGGCGAGTTGCGGGAGCTCGAGAACCTTGCGCCGTCGCCTCGCCTGCTTTTCGCTAAGCGTGACCTCGATCCACGGCTCACGACCTGCGGAATTCGGTGAGGCCGCTGCGGTAAACGACCGTACTCCAGCGGCAGACGTGCCCTCGGTCAGCGCAGTAAGCGGGGTCTTCCCCTCGGTAGTGGGTGACCCGGTCTCGGTTGCTTGGTGAAGACACGTACGGCCTCGATGCTCGGGGTGTCTAAAGCCAACCGAGACCGAGGCCGTACGCGTGACCGACCCTACCCCTGTCCAGGGGTGGAGCGAGCTGCTGCTTGCTCTGCCCGAGTTCCTGTTGACCGACGCCCGCATCGACGAGCACAACGAGCTCGTCGCCCACGTCGAGCTGCCCCGAGACGTCCAGGGCTGCCCCCGCTGCGGGGTCATCGACCTCCACCCGCTCCACGACTGGCGGACCCACAACGTCCGTCACCTGCCTGTTGCCGGGCGTGCCACGAGGCTCGTGTGGCGCAAGCGGCTGCTGGGCTGCGTCTCCGGCTGTGGGACCTTCGCCGAGCGCACCCCGTCGATCGCACCCGGTGCGGTGTGGTCACGCGCCGCCGCAAGGATGGCGGTGGCGGCGTCGGCGGAGAACATCCCCATCGACCGGATCCGCCGCGAGTTCGGGGTCGCCTGGAACACCGTGATGCGGGCGGTGCTGGCCGCCGCCGAACAGTTGGCCCCGGTCCGGGCGAGCCGGGTCGGGATCGACGAGACGGTGATGACCACCGGCCGGCTCACCCGCCGTCGTCGGCAGTTTCTGACCGCCCTGGTGTGCCTGGACACCGCGCTGGTCATCGCGGTCACCCAAGGCCGTGATCGGGCTGCTGCAGCCCGTCTGCTGGCCGAGTTCGCCCCCGAGGCGTCGGTGGTGGCCCTGGACCTGTTCTCCGGCTACAAGTCCGCCGCGGACGCCCTCGAGGACGCCGTGATCGTCGCGGACGTCTTTCACCTGATCCGCTTGGGGCTGCAGGCCCTGGACGAGGTGCGACGGCGCCGGCAGCAGCAGATCCACGGGCATCGCGGCCACAGAGATGACCCGCTGTTCCGGCTCCGCCGGGTGCTCCGTGTCGCTCAGGAACGCCTCGACGAGTACACGCTCGCGAAGATCTTCGACCGCCTTCGTGCCGCCGACACCGACGACGAGGTCGGCGCCGCGTGGGTCGCGGTGGACCTGCTCCGCCGGGTCTACCAGGCGCCCGATCGTGACACCGCCCACCGGCGGCTGATCGCCTTCTACGAGTGGGTCGTCCACGTCGACATCGACGAGCTCACCCGGCTCGCGACCACCATCGACCGCTGGCAGGACCAGGTCCTCGCCTACTTCGACACCCGGGCCACCAACGCCGCCACCGAGTCCGCCATTATCGGGAGCCCCGTTCAGGGTGTCGTCGACGTAGCTGACGTTGCCGCGTGAGTCCGTCGGCGACGCGTTATCTGGAGCGCGTGTTCGACGTCCACCATGTCGCACCGGCGGGGGTGTAGACCTCATCAACTCGACCACCGTGTGGGCCGAGCCGGAGGGCACGGGCTGTGCGGGTGCAGCGGTTGGTGATGCCGGTCACCGGGGCCGAGTCGTGGACGGTGGTGGACGAGCGGCTGGCGCCGGTCGAGCCTGTGGAGCGGTTCCTTGCGCACCTGGCGGCGTTGGAGCGTTCCCCGAACACGGTGCGGGCCTACGCCCACTCGTTGGCGCTGTGGTTCGCGTGGCTCGGGTTGCGCAGCCAGGGCTGGGATGTCGCCGAGGTCGAGGACGTGGCGGAGTTCGTCCGCTGGCTTCGGGCTCCGGCCGACAACGTGATCGTGCTGGATGCTTCGGCCGCGCGCCGTTCGGA
>SKTN01000246.1 GCA_007117945.1 Nitriliruptoraceae bacterium
GCCGGGCCAGCGGGTGGCGGCACAGGCGGCGCCGGCGCGTCCGGCAGCGACGCCACCGCGGATGCGGCGCCACCCTCCACACGGGGCCACCGCGACGACCACAGGGGAGGGCGAGGGTGAGCGACGAGGTCCGGATGATCCCCGCCCACGAGCTCGCCACGCGGCGACCCGGTGCCCGCGGCGCCGATCCGACGGCAGGTGCGCAGGGTTCCGGCGAGGCTGGCGGCCAAGGTCACCCACCCCCCGCTGCAGCGCCGCGACGCTCCCTGGATCCCGCCGAGGTCCGCGTCGCCACCCGGCTCGCAGGGATCGCCCTACCCAACCCGATCACCTCCGCCTCGGGCTGCTTCGCCTCCGGCGTGGAGATCGACCGGTTCCATGACATCGCGGACCTCGGTGCCGTGGTCGTGAAGTCCATCACCCTCGAGCCGCGGGACGGCCTGCCCACCCCCCGGATGGCCGAGACCCCCTCGGGGATGCTCAACGCCATCGGCCTGCAGAACCCCGGGGTGGAGGCCTGGATCGCCAACGACCTGCCGTGGCTGCGCGAGCGCGGCGCCCGGGTGATCGCGTCCGTGGCGGGCAGGAGCGTGGAGGACTTCCGGCTGGTGGCACGGGCACTGACCCGGGCCGGTGGCGACACCATCGTGGCCCTCGAGGTCAACCTGTCCTGCCCCAACGTCGAGGACCGGGGGCTGGTCTTCGCCTGCTCCGCCCCCGACAGCGCCGAGGTGGTCCGTGCCGTCAGCCGGGAGGCACGGGTACCGGTCCTCGCGAAGCTGACCTCCGACGTCACCGACATCGTGGCCATCGCCCGTGCGGTGGTCGCCGCCGGCGCCGACGGCCTCACGCTGATCAACACCCTGCTGGGGATGGCGATCGATCCCGACACCGGTCGACCGGAGCTCGCCAACACCTACGGCGGGCTGTCGGGACCCGCGATCCGGCCCGTGGCGGTCCGCAACGTGCACCAGGTCCACAGCGCGCTGCCCGACGTGCCGATCCTCGGCTGCGGCGGTGCCCGCACGGTCACCGATGTGGTGCAGTTCCTGCGCGCAGGTGCCAGCGCGGTCGCCGTGGGCACGGCCACCTTCGTCGATCCCTTCATCACCGCGCGGTTGGTCACCCAGTTGCGTACCTGGTGCGCGGAGCGGGGGATCGCGGACGTCAGCGAGCTGATCGGTGCGACCCAGCGGCGCTGAGCGCTGCCGTCCCGTACCGCCACCCTGCCACCGGAGCACCGATGACCCGCAGCCAGCCCGCCGCTCCCCACCAGCGCATCGTGGTCGCCCTCGACGTGCCCACCCTCGAGGAGGCCAGGTCCCTCGCGGCCCAGCTCACCGGTGCGGTGGGCTGGTTCAAGGTGGGCCTCGAGCTGTTCGCGGCCCACGGTCCGGCGGCCGTGGAGGCCATCGCCGCCCACGGTCCCGTCTTCCTCGACGTCAAGCTCCACGACATCCCGACCACCGTGGAACGGGCCGCGGCACGGATCGCGGGGCTCGGTGTCGGGCTGGTCACGGTGCACGCCCAGGGCGGCGCGGCCATGGTGGAGGCGGCCGTCCGCGGGCTCGACGACGCCGGTGAGGTCCTCGCGGTCACGGTGCTGACCTCCACCTCGGACGAGGAGCTCGCCGCGATGGGAGTCGCTCCCGCCGGCACCCAGGTGCCACGCCTCGCGCAGCTGGCCACGGGCGCCGGTGCCCCCGGCCTGGTGTGCGCGCCGAGGGACCTCACCGCGGTCCGTGACGCCGTCGGGCCCGACGTCCGTCTGGTCACCCCCGGGGTGCGTCCCGCAGGTGCCGGCACCGACGACCACGCGCGTGCGGCCACACCGGCGGAAGCGGTGGCCGCGGGGGCGGACCTGCTGGTGGTGGGCCGCCCCATCACCCGCGCGGACGACCCCCGCGCGGCTGCGGAGGCCATCACGGCGTCGCTGGCCGCGCCGGCCTGAGTACACAACCGGGGCACCCCGCGGCCTGTCGACGCAGGCCGGCCTGCGCACACAGCCGGGGCAGCCCGCGGCCTGTCGACGCGGGCCGGCCGGCGCGCTCCACCCAGCGGGCAGGTCCGCCGCGAAGCCCCCTCGGTACGCTCGCCGCACCACCGCTGGAGGACAACCGTGAGCCGACTCAGCGTCCTGGACCTGCGGGGCGACCGCTCGGACGTGCGCGACCGCCTGCCCCGTCCCCGGGTCGACCTGGCCGTCGCCCGTGCGGGCGTGGAGGCCAGCCTGACCGCCGTCCGCGAGCGCGGTGACCACGCGCTGCGTGAGCTCACCGCCCGGTTCGATGGCGTGGACCTCGACGAGGTCGTCGTCCCCGACGACGTCCTCGACGCCGCCGTGGCGCAGCTCGATCCCGAGCTGTGCGCCACCCTGGAGCGCAGCATCGAGCGGGTGCGCTGGTTCCACGAGCGGGCGAAGCCGCACGGCTGGGAGGACACCCGCGACGGCATGCGCATGGGCGTGTGGTTCAACCCCGTGCAGCGCGTCGCGGTGTACGTGCCCGGTGGGCTCTCGCCCCTGCCGTCCAGCGCCATCATGACCGCGATCCCCGCCCAGGTGGCGGGCGTCGAGGAGGTGGTGCTGTGCACGCCCCCGACGGGGCGTGACCCCGCCGGGGAGCGCACGGGCTGGCCCAACGCCACGATCCTGGCGACGGCACGCCTGCTGGGCGTGGACAGGGTGGTGGCCGTCGGCGGGGCCCAGGCGATCGCCGCCGTGGCCTACGGCACCGACAGCGTGCCGATCTGCGACAAGGTCGTCGGCCCCGGCAACCTCTACGTGGCCCTGGCCAAGCAGCAGCTGGTCGCCGAGGGACGCATCGGGACCGAGGGCTACGCCGGCCCCACGGAGGTCGCCATCGTCGCCGACGGCACCGCCGACCCCCGCTACCTCGCTGCGGACCTGATCGGCCAGGCCGAGCACGACGAGCTCGTCACCGCCCTGCTCATCACCCCCAACGCGGAGCTGATCGCCCCCGTGGAGGCGGAGCTCGACGCCCAGATCGCCCGCACGACGCACGTGCAGCGCATCTCCACCGCCCTGGAGCAGCAGGGCACCGTGGCTCTGGTCGATGACATCGACCACGCCATCGAGGTGGCGGAGGCCTTCGGCGCGGAGCACCTCGAGGTCCACACCGCCGACGCACGCAAGGTGGCCGAGCGGATCCGCTACGCCGGCACCACCTTCATCGGGGACCTGACACCGGTCAGCCTCGGTGACTACGCCGCCGGCCCGAACCACACCCTGCCGACCTCGGGCACCGCACGCTTCAACGGCGGGCTGACCACCTCCTCCTTCCTGGTGGCGGTCAACTTCCTCGAGGTGGACGAGGCGGGCCTCGACCACCTCGCCGACGACGTGTGCCGCTTCGCCGACGCGGAGGACCTGCCCGCCCACCGCGCCGCCGTGGAGATCCGTCGGGACGGCCCGAAGTGAGCGCTGCGTCGTCCGAGCGCGTCCCCGTCCGCGACGACCTCACCGAGGTGTCGCCCTACGGTGCGCCCCAGCTCGACGTCGCGGTCCGGCTCAACACCAACGAGACCGCCGAGCCCCCGCCCGCCGGCTACCTCGAGGAGGTCGCCCGGCGCATCCA
>SKTN01000373.1 GCA_007117945.1 Nitriliruptoraceae bacterium
ACGTGCTGGGTCCCGAGCGCCAGCGCCTTGGGGAAGGGTTTCGGCCGGTCGTCGAGCCCGTAGGCCAGATCGATCGCTCCGGGAGCGGTGGCGGTGGACATCGAGGAGGGAGGTTGCGAGGGGGTCACGATCGCTCCGCGGGGTCGGGGTGTCGGTGGTGCTGTCGGGCCTGGGTCGTGTCGGGCCTGGGTGGTGCGCGGGCACGGCTGCCTCGCGGCTGCGACGGGCACCGCTCGATCGAGGTGGTGGTGCCTACAGGATCGCCCCCGGCCGGTAGGCCGCCGCGTCCGGGTAGCGGGCGGTAAGGGCTGCGACCCGCTCGACGAAGGCGGCGACCTGCTCGCTCGCCAGACCGGTGAAGGACAGCGGCTCGTCGAACAGCGCGGCGAGCGCCGCGCGGTCCAGCGGGAGGCGATCGTCAGCGGCCAGGCGGTCGAGCAGGTCGTTGTCGGCGCGGCCGGTCTCACGCATCCCGAGCGCCACGGCGACGGCGTGGCCCTTGATGACCTCGTGCGCGGTCTCACGCCCCACACCGGCCCGCACCGCCGCGACCAGCACCTTGGTGGTCCCGAGGAAGGGCAGGTACCGGGCCAGATCCCGCTCGATCACCGCCGGATAGGCGCCGAGGTCGCCCAGCACGGTCAGGAAGGTCTCGAACAGCCCGTCGAGCGCCAGGAACGCGTCGGGCAGGGCGACGCGGCGCACCACCGAGCAGGACACGTCGCCCTCGTTCCACTGGTCGCCGGAGATCCCGGAGACCATGGCGAGGTGGCCGGTGAGCACGTGGCGCAGGCCGACGATGCGCTCACAGGAGCGGGCGTTCATCTTGTGGGGCATCGCCGAGGAGCCGACCTGGCCCTCCTGGAACCCCTCGGTGACCAGCTCCGCCCCCGCCATCAGCCGGATGGTGGTGGCCAGGCTGGAGGGTGCGGCGGCGACCTGCACCAGGGCGGCTACGACGTCGAGGTCGATCGAGCGGGGGTAGACCTGGCCGACGCTGCCGAGCCGGGCGGTGAAGCCGAGGTGGTCGGCGACCCGGTCCTCGAGCGCGGCCACCGTCGCCGCGTCACCGAGCAGGTCGAGGAGGTCCTGCTGGGTCCCCACGGGGCCCTTGAGACCACGCAGCGGGTAGCCGGCCAGCAGGTCCTCCACGCGCCTCGTGGCCTGGAGCAGCTCCTCACCGGCGTTGGCGAACCGCTTGCCCAGGGTGGTGGCCTGGGCGGCGACGTTGTGGGACCGGCCCGCCATGACCGTCGCCTGGTGCTCGGTGGCGCGCTCCGCGAGCAGGGCGAGCGCGGCGACGCAGCGGTCGCGGACCAGCTCCAGGGCACGCCGGATCTGGAGCTGCTCGACGTTCTCCGTGAGGTCCCGGGAGGTCATGCCCTTGTGGATGTGCTCGTGGCCGGCGCGGGCGCAGAACTCGTCGATGCGGGCCTTGACGTCGTGGCGGGTGACGCGCTCACGCTCGGCGATGGCGGTGAGGTCGACCTGATCGATCACGGCCTCGTAGGCGTCGATGACGCCGTCGGGCACCTCCACCCCGAGCTCGCGCTGCGCGCGCAGCACCGCGATCCACAGCTCCCGTTCCAGCACGACCTTGGCGGTCGGTGACCACAGGGCGGCCATCGCCTCGCTCGCGTAACGCGACGCGAGCACGTTCGGGATGTCGGCCACCTCGACTCCTGCACCGCTGGACGGGTCCCGCTGCGGGGCGCACGCTAGCCGCCGGGCACCATGGGCTTCGCACCTCTGGAGGCGAGCACAGCATGCAGCGCGGACAGCACACGCCGAGCCACGACCCGACCGACGCAGCCGCTGGCCCATCGGGTCGGCGGCAGGCCCTCGGCGTGGGCGCGTTCCTGTTGCTGGCCTTCGCCGCCGGCGGGATCGGCTCGGTCCTCCAGGGCAGCGACGTCGGAGCCCGCTACCTGGCCTTCGAGCGACCCGTGTGGGCGCCGCCCTCCTGGGCCTTCGGCGTGGTCTGGCCGGTCCTCTACGTCCTGATCGGTGTCGCGGCGTGGCGGGTGTGGCGGCAGGCAGGCGGTGTGGGTGCTGCGGCCTGGCCGCTCGGGCTGTGGGCCGGGCAGCTGGTCCTCAACGCCGCCTGGCCGGGGGTGTTCTTCGGCAGCGACGCCCTGTGGGCCGCGGTGGCGGTCATCGGAATGCTGGACCTCGTCGTGGTGGCGACGGTGGTCACCTTCGCCCGGGTGGATCGGGCGGCGGCGGCACTGCTGGCCCCCTACCTCGCCTGGATCCTGTACGCCACCGCGCTCAACGTCGCGATCGCCGCGGCCAACTGACCCCCTTCGCGGACCTGGGACCGGTGGGCTCAGCCCTGACCGTTGCCCCGGTCAGCGGGTGCGTTGCGGTCGACGACCGGGTTCTCCAGGGCACCGATGCCATCGATCTCCACCCGCACGGTCTGGCCGGGCACGATGGGGCCGACCCCCGCCGGGGTCCCCGTGAGGATGACATCGCTCGGCAGCAGCGTCATCACCTGGGAGATCTCGCTGACCAGGGCGGCGACGTCGTAGACCAGGTCCGCCGTGGTCCCCTCCTGGCGCTCCTCACCATCCACGCTGCACCGGATGGTGAGGTCGGCGGGATCCAGACCACTGGTGACCGCCGGTCCCAGCGGGCAGAAGGAGTCGAAACCCTTCGCGCGGAACCACTGGCCCTCGGTGCGCTGGAGGTCGCGGGCCGTGACGTCGTTCGCCGCGGTGTAGCCGAACACCCCGGCCATGGCCTGCTCCGGGGTGACCCGCTGCAGCAGCGCCCCGATCACCACGGCGAGCTCCGCCTCGTGGTGGAACTCCTCCGCACGATCCGTGGGCAGCCGGATCGCCTCGCCCGGGCCGATCACACTGGAGGACGGCTTGAGGAACAGCAGCGGGGTGTCCGGCACGCTCCCGCCCATCTCCGCCGCGTGGTCGGCGTAGTTCTTGCCCACGCACACCACCTTGGAGGGGATCACCGGCGCCAGCAGCCTGAGCCCCTCCACCGACAGCCGTTCCCCTGTCGCACTGTGGGCGGCGAAGGGGTGCGGCTCGATGAGCACCACCTCGGTGCCGTCGAGCAGCCCGTAGCGTGGCTGGCCCTCATGGAGGACACGAACGAACCTGCGGACACCTTCCATCAGCACCTCGTCGCGCGGGGAGCCGGAGCGTAGTGTCGCGCGGACTCGAGGCCCGGCCCACGGCCGCCGGTACCGGGCCCCGAGTACCGGCCGGCCGCGTGCTGTCCGACACCACCCAGTGCACCGTGGCGGCCGGCGATGTCCGCAGCCGCGCGCACGGGGTCGAGCACGGGGTCGAGCACGGGGTCGAGCACGCGGCGAGCGTGCACCGGGGCAACCTGAGACCACGGACACCCGCAGCCCGAGCGCAGGTCACGGCTCAGCGCGGCTCCTCCCAGCCGCCCCGGAGGATGGCGTGGGTGTAGGCGTCGGACAGCGCGAGCCAGGAGGCCTCGACCACGTTGGGGTGCACCCCGACGGTGTCCCACACCTGGGAGCCGTCGGTGGAGCTCACCAGCACGCGGGTGATGGCGTCGGTACCGGCGGTGGCCTCCAGGATGCGGACCTTGTAGTCCGAGAGGTGGACCTGGTCGAGCTGCGGCCAGGTGCCGTTGACGGCGTTACGGAACGCGTGGTCCAGGGCGTCGACGGGGCCGTTGCCCTCGCCGGCACCGAGCTTGCGGGTACCCGCCACCTCGACGGCCAGGATGGCTTCGGCAGGGCCGTCACCCGGGAGCGCATCGCCGTCACCACCGGAGACGTTGACCCGGTAGTGCAGAGAGCGGAAGGGCTCCTCGACGTCGGGGAGCAGACCGGTGACGCGGCGCAGCAGCAGCTCGAAGGAGGCGTCGGCGGCCTCGTAGGTCCACCCCTGGGACTCGCGGAGCTTGACCTCGTCGAGCACCGCCCGGGACTGCGCGTCGTCGACCTCGAGCCCGAACTCCTGGGCCTTCAGCTTGATGTTGGCCCGGCCGGCGAGCTCGCTGACCACGAGGCGCTGCCGGTTGCCGACGTCGGCCGGCTCGATGTGGTTGTACATGTCGGGGGCCTTGGCCAGCGCCGAGGCGTGGATACCCGCCTTGTGGGCGAAGGCCGTGTGGCCGACGTAGGGCGCGACCGACGGGGTGGTCTGGTTGCACAGCTCGGCGATGGTGTGGCTGATGTCGGTCATCCGCTCGAGCTGATCGGGCTGGATCAGCGGGACCTTCCGCTTGAGCTGCAGGTCGGCGAGGATCGTGAACAGGTTGGCGTTGCCGCACCGCTCACCGAGGCCGTTGGCCGTGCCCTGGACGTGGACGGCGCCGGCCTCGATCCCCAGCAGGGAGTTGGCCACCGCGCACCCACCGTCGTCGTGGAAGTGCAGGCCCACGTCGCAGGACAACTCACCGACGAAGCCGTGGACGATCTCGGTCACGTCCCAGGGCATCGCACCACCGTTGGTGTCGCACAGCACGACACACTCCGCGCCCGCCTCGGCCGCGGTGAGGACCACCTCGCGGGCGTAGGCCGTGTCACGGGCGTAGCCGTCGAAGAAGTGCTCCGCATCGAAGAACACCCGCTTGCCGAGGCTCCGCAGGTAGGTGATGGAGTCGGCCACCATCGCGAGGTTCTGCTCGCGCGGGACACCCAACGCCTCGTCGACGTGGTAGCCCCAGGACTTGCCCACCAGGCAGATCGCGTCGGTGCGGGCATCGACCAGGGCCTGGAGCAGCGGGTCGTCCTCGGCCCGGTGCTTGGCGCTGCGGGTCATCCCGAAGGCGACGAGCGCGGCGTGGTCCAATGCCAGTTCCCCGTCGGCGGCACGGGCGAAGAACTCCGTGTCCTTGGGGTTGGCCCCCGGCCAGCCGCCCTCGATGTAGGCCACACCCAGCCCGTCCATGTAGCGGGCCACCTTGAGCTTGTCGTCCACCGACAGGCTCACACCCTCACGTTGGGTGCCGTCGCGCAGCGTGGTGTCGTACAGGTCGAGGCCCGCGCGGGCGCTCGGCAGTGGCGCGTCGCCACCGGTGGTCGTCACGATCCGTTCCTCTCCTCGAGCTCCAGCGAGCGGGAGGTGAACCGGGAGGAGAGGGCCGGGCACGTGGAGCTGCCGGGCCGCTCCCGCAGCCCGGCGCACCGGCTACGGGAGCGATCCGATGATGATGGTGATGGCACGCCGGCCCGGGGCGAGGACGACCTCGCCTGCCGTGGGCTGTGCGGCTGCCATGCTGTTCTGCTCCCGTGGGTGCGCTGAACCGTACCCGGCGGCTCACGCCGATGTCGAACGCGGGCCCGGCACGAGGGCCCTCAGTCGTCCTCGAGGCGGAACCCGACCTGGATCGTCACCTGGGTGTGCTGGGGCTCACCGTCCTGGATCCAGCCGCGGATCTCCTTGACCTCGAACCAGTCGAGGTTGCGCATGCTCTCGCCGGCCTTGTGGATCGCCCGTCGGATCGCGTCGTCGACGCCGTCGCGGCTGGAACCGACCAGCTCGATCTTCTTGTAGACGTTGGACACCGTGGTCCTCCTGGGTTGCGGGGTGCGGGGGTGCGGGTGCGGGGGTGCGGTTGCGCTTGCGTGAGTGCGGGTGCGGGGGCTGGCATGAGTGCGGCCATCGATCGGTGTCGACGCTAGTGGCCACGAGGTGGCGCCGTCGCGGGCCGCCCCGCTCAGAACATCACCGGGCTCCAGGGGCCCCGATCGACGGCCATCAGCGCACCGAGCGCCGCCGCCGCGCCCGGGCGGTGCTCGGTGAGCCGCCGAGCAGCGGCCAGCACCGTCGGGTGCACGGTGGCGAACACCACCGATGCGAGGGCGTCGACGGGCAGGGTGATCTCCGGCTCCGCGGTGGTTGGTTCGCACACCGTCTCCTGGCCCACCTCGAGGTGCCAGCGCCCGTCGACAGGACCGGCCGGGTCGCGCACCTCGATGACGCACCTGCCCGTGGTGGTGTAGGCACGCTCGCGGAGCACGCGTGGCAGGTCCAGGATCCGCACGTAGAGCGGTGGACCGTCGGCGGCGTGCAGGGCCAGCGGATCGGTCACCAGGTGCGGCAGCACATCGTCGACCGGGCGGATCCAGGTGCGGATCCTCGTGGTCAGGTCGATGTCGAGCAGGTGCTGCCACAGCGCGGCGTAGGCCTCCGGATCCGTGGCGAAGACCTCGCCCACGTGGACCTGACCGCTGGGCAGCAGCGCCTCCTCCGCGCCCTTGATGCGGTAGTGCGCGTACCCACGGCCCGGGACCTCCACCAGACGGCGCGCGGTGGCGCCGTCCCGCCAGCTCGGCGGGTCCGCGGCAACGGTGAGCTGCCACATACCGGGGCTGTTCCCGACGACCGCGCCGTGCTCGTCGCCGAGCCGGGCGTGCAGCGCCGGCCACGCCTCCAACGCCGCCTCGCTGGTGGTCTCCTCGACCAGGCGCACGTCGACGGGGTCACGGAAGTTGATGCGCAACCGCTCCGCGTCGTACGAGCGGTGTTGCGCAGCGACACCGAAGCCGTACCGGCCGTAGATGGCCGACTCGGAGGCGAACAGCGCCGCCAGGGGCTCCCCCTGCGCCTGCGCCTCCTCCAGGCAGGCACGCATCAGCTGGGTCAGCAACCCGCGGCGGCGCATCGTCTGTGCCACGCCCACCGCGGTGATGGCAGCCACCGGCAGGCGCGCGCCGCCGGTCAGGCTGATCTCCGTCTCGATCACGCCGAGGTTGGCGGCGACGCGGTCGCGGTGGTGGACCCACCAGGCGCGGTAGTCGGTGGCGAAGGCGTCGAGGTACGGCTGAACGTCCTCGGTCCCCTCCCCCTCGTAGAAGTGCCGGTTGACGGCACGGGCGAACTCCGGCAGGGCGTCGGTGGGCACGCGCTCCGGTCGCAGACTGTCCATGGGGCGTTCCTCGGGGTGATCCTGGTCATCGCAGGGTGCGGGGTGGTGGGGGCTGGTCGGCAGTTGTGCGGCGGCGGGTGGCGGGGCGGCGGGTGGCGGGGCGGTTGGCCAACGACGGCCCGCCGGCCCCAGCCGCGTTGCATGCAGCGTTCCGACCGCTACGACGTCGCTTCGCTGCACAGCACCGGCCACGACGCTGCGCACCGCGAGGCCGCGCACCCCGCGCCGCGCGTATCAGAACATGAAGCCGTGCCACGGCGCCACCTCAGCGGCCAGCATCCGGTCGAGCCGCGCGGCGGCGCCCACGCGCTGTTGGGCGAGTCGCCCCGCCGCCAGCAGCTGGGTCGCTCGGACCCCACCGAGGAACACGGTGCCCAGGGCCTCGATGTCCAGGGCGAGGTCCGGCGCCGCCTCGGTGCGGGTACAGCTGCCCACCCCACCCGAGGCGGCCAGGGCCCAGCTGCCCGCCTGGTCGGGGAACTGGCGGTCCTCCACGGCGAGCACGAGCCGGTCGTCGGCGGCGTAGGACCGGGCCTCCAGCGCCGCCGCAAGGTCCACCAGGCGCAGCTGCAGGGGCCAGTCGACGCCCACCTCGGCCCGTCCCTGGTCGACCAGCATCGCCAACAGGGGGTCGTCCACCGGCCGACGGCCCGCCACCGTGCGCGAGGCGAGATCGACGTCGGTCACGAACCGCCACAGTGCCGCCGTGGCCTCGGGGTCGGTGGCCACCAGCTCCTCGACCCTCACCGTGCCCGTGGGGCCGGCGTCGGACCAGTCCGGCTCGAGGTGGTGGATCGCGTACCCACGGCCCGGCAGCAGCGCGATCTGGCGCGGTGGCCCCTCCCCCGGCCTCGGTGCCACGGTCGAGGGCCAGAACCGCTCGGGGCGGTGGATCCCGCCCGGGCGCTGCCGGGTCGCCGCCGCGTGCAGCGGCGGGAGGGCCTGCTCCGCCGCCTGGTGATCGATGAGGCGCACCTCGCCGAGGGGGCCGGCGGTGCGCAGGGCCCCGTGGGCGCGTTGGAGGGTGATCTGCACCGTGCGGGCCGCCGGGCCGAAACCGAAGCGCCCGTAGATCGGCATCTCCGAGGCCCACAGCGCGGCCACCGGCTCCCCGCGGTGCCGGGCGTCGCGCAGGAGCTCCTCCATCAGCGTCGTGAGCAGACCACGGCGACGGTGGTCGCCACGCACGGCCACCCTGCAGATCCCCGCACAGCCGAGCTCGGTGCCACCGGGCACCTGTATGCGGAAGCTGTAGGCACCGGCGGTGGCGGCCAGCCCACCGTGCGGGTCGACGGCGACCAGGGTGCGCTCCACCTCGGTGCGTGCGGCGACCCGTGCGAGGTCGTCAGCCGAGGGCGCCCCGCCGAAGGTCGCGCGGAACAGCCGGACGGCGGGCTCCAGCTCCCCCTCGGCCAGGCGGCGCACCTCCACGGTCATGGCCTCATCCCTGGGCCGAGGTGTGCCGACGGAGGAAGCCGCCGATCTCCGCCAGCGCGTCGCGGGACTCCGGCAGGCCGGGGAAGGCCTGGAACACGTGCCACAGCCCCGGGTAGATGCCGTAGGAGGCGTCCACGCCCGCCTCGCGCGCCCGGGCGGTGAAGCGCACGGTGTCGTCACGCAGGATCTCGTCACCGCCGACCTGGAGCAGCATCGGCGGGAAGCGGCTGAGGTCCGCGTACAGGGGGGACACCTCCGGGTGGTCCAGGGGCGCGTCACCGGCGTAGGCACGCGCAGCCGGGTCGTTCATGGCCGCGGACAGCCACGGGTCGACGCCGTCCAACTCCATCATCGACCTTCCGGTGCCGGCGAGATCCAACCAGGGGGACATCCCGACGTAGGCGGCCGGGAGTCGTTCGCCGGCGTCCCGCAGCCGTACCAGCAGGGCGGCGCCGAGCCCTCCTCCCGCGGAGTCTCCCGTCAGCGTGAGCCGGCCCGGCGCGACCCCGACCGTCCCGGCCAGCCAGCGCCACGTCGCCTCCGCGTCGTCGAGCGCCGCCGGGTAGGGGTGCTCGGGGGCGAGGCGGTAGTCGGGCAGGATCACGGCGGCGTCAACGGTGCGGGCGATGGCCGCGGCCAGCCCGCGGTGGGTGGTGGGCGAGAACAGGATGTAGGCCCCGCCGTGCAGGTGCACGACGACGCGGGGGGCTGCGGCGAGCCACTCGGCCTGGGCCGTGCGCCCGGTCGGCACCGACCCCAGCCGGCGGGGTGCCACCACCAGGCCGGGGACGGGGGCACCGGCGAGCGCCACCACCTCGATGTCGCTGCCCACGGGCGCACGGGACAGGGTCCGCTCGGTGGCATCGCGCAGTTGCAGGGCGTAGGCCTCGAGCTCAGGGCGCGGGGCGTCCGGGGCGGGGGTCCCGCCCCCACCGAAACGGCGCATCGCGCGCAACGCGACGACGAAGACGCGCTTGACCGTGCGGGCGCGCAGTGAAGGGCCAGGTCGGGTGCGCGTCACGACGTGGGTGCCACCGGGGTGCGTCGCGGACCGCCGGGGTCCCCCCGCAAGACGGGGTCCCCCGGCCCGACGGCTGGACGACGGTGCACGCAGCCTCCACTCACGAGGCCACCACGTGGAGCCAGTCGCGGTAGGCGGGCACCCGGCCGCGTACGGCGTCCAGGAAGGTGGTCTGCACCGCCTCGGTCACGGGCCCGCGGTCGCCGAGGTCGTAGCCGGCGATCTCGCGCACCGGCGTGAGTTCCGCGGCGGTGCCGGTGAGGAACAGCTCGTCAGCGAGGTAGAGGTCGCTGCGCACCAGGGAGGTCTCCACCACCTCGTAACCGAGGTCGCGTGCGATCCGGATGACGGCCGCGCGGGTGATCCCCGCCAGGGGGCCGTCATGCAGGGGCGGGGTACGGATCACGCCATCGGTGACGCAGAACAGGTTCTCGCCCGTGCCCTCGGCGACGAAACCGTCCTCGGAGAGCATGATCGCCTCGTCGTAGCCGGCGCGGATCGCCTCGACCTTGGCCAGCGAGGAGTTGAGGTACTGCCCGTTGGCCTTGCCGGCGGGCGGGATCGTGTTCTTGCCGATGCGGCGGAAGCTGGAGAGCATGACCCGTACCCCGGCGATCAGGGCGTCCTCACCGAGGTAGCTGCCCCACTCCCAGGTGGCGATAGCGGCACGGGGCGTGCTGGGTAGGGGGTTGAGGCCGATCTCCCCGTAGCCGAGGTAGATCGTCGGCCGCACGTAGCAGCCGGCGGTGTGGCCGTTGACGCGGATCAGCTCCTCGACCACCTCGACGAGGTCGGCGACGGTGTGGGTGATCTCGTCCAGCGGCGGATAGAGCCGGGCGGAGCGCAGCAGGCGCTCGAGGTGGGGGCGCAGCTGGAAGACCGCGGGTCCCTCATCGGTGGGGTAGGCGCGGATCCCCTCGAAGACGCCGTAGCCGTAGTGCAGGGTGGGGGTCAGCACGTGGACGGTCGCCTCGTCCCAGTCGACGAACTCGCCGTCCATCCAGATCTTGTCGGCCTTCGGGAAGGGCATGGGATCGCCTCCGAGGTGGGTCGCTACCGCACCGGGTCGCTGCGGCGTGTGGCCTGTGCCGCGCAGGGTGGCCGCCGCGGAGCGGCCGCTGGCCCGCGACGTCAGGGCCGCCGCCGGCTCAGTCCTGCTGCACGAGCTCGACCAGCCGGTCCCCGACGTCGGCGGTCGAGTATCGCAAACCATCGGGCACCCGGCCGGCGCGCTCGGTCAGCAAGTCACCCACCGCCCGGTCGACCCGCCGGGCAGCCCGCTGCTGCCCGAGGAAATCGAGCAACTGCCCGAGGCTGAGCACCGCCGCAACCGGGTCCGCACGCCCGCTGCCCGCGATGTCGGGCGCGGAGCCGTGGACCGGCTCGAACATCGACGGCGCGCGACGGGTCGGGTCGAGGTTGGCGGAGGCCGCCAGGCCGATCCCGCCCTGCACCGCCGCGCCGAGGTCGGTGATGATGTCGCCGAAGAGGTTCTCGGTGACCACCACGTCGAAGCGCGCCGGGTCCTGCACGAGGTAGAGGCAGGCGGCGTCGACGTGGACGTAGTCACGCTCGATGTCGCTGAACTCCGCGTCGCCGAGCTCCTCGAAGGTGCGCATCCACAGCGCACCCGCGTAGGTCAGCACGTTGGTCTTGTGCACCAGCGTGAGGTGACCGCGACGGCGGCGGGCCTGCTCGAAGGCGTAGCGCACGCACCGCTCCACACCATGGCGGGTGTTGACGCTCTCCTGGGTGGCGACCTCGTGGGGCGTGCCGCCGTACAGGGTGCCACCGGCGCCGGCGTAGACCGACTCCGTGTTCTCCCGGATCACCAGCAGGTCGCAGTCGGCGGGGGTGAGCCCGCTGATCGGCGAGGTCACCCCGGGGTAGAGCTTGACGGGGCGCAGGTTGATGTACTGGTCGAAGGCGAAGCGGAGCCGCAGCAGCAGACCGCGCTCGATCACGCCGGGCGGCACGGCAGGGGTCCCCACCGCACCGAGGTAGATGGCATCGAAGGTGCGCAGCTCCTCCAGGGTGCGCTCCGAGAGCACCTCGCCGGTGTCGAGATAGCGGCGACCACCGAGGTCGTAGGCCACCCGTTCGGTGGTGAAACCCTCGAGTCGCTCGAGGGCGTCGAGGACCTTGCCGCCCTCGGCGAGCACCTCGGGTCCGATGCCGTCGCCGCCGAGCCAGGCGATGCGGTGGTCTGCCACGGGTGCTCCTGTTCGTGAGGTGAGCAGCACGGCGCGTCAGGCTAGTACGGGGTAGGTGACGGACCCTGTGCGCAGCGGTGGACGCTTGCTAGCGTCCCGCCGGACTCGTCGAACTCGTCCGCATCACCGTCGATCCCGAGGGGGTACGACCCGTGAGCAACACCCCGCAGCCACCACCACCCGGCGGTCCCGGAGGGCCGCCCCCCGGAGGGCCACCGTCAGGAGGCCAGGGTGGACCACCGCCGGGAGGCCCCGGTGGACCGCCGCCCGGGGGTCCGGGCGGCCCACCGCCTGGCGGTCCCCCGCCCGGGGGTCCCGGTGGACCGCCTCCGGGAGGCTTCCCACCCGCCGGCGGCGGGGGCCAGGGCGCGACCGGTCAGGAGCCCTACTCCATCGGCAACGCCTTCAACTACGGATGGACGAAGTTCCAGCAGAACCTCGGCCCGATCCTGCTGGGGCTGATCGCCTACATCGTCGTCGTCGTCATCGTGACCTTCCTCTGGTCGCTGATCACGGGCGCGATCTTCCTGCCCTCCGCGGAGCAGCAGGTCGAGGCGATGGTCACGGGTCAGGGCGCCGGCTTCGGCTTCTTCGGGGCCCTGCTGTACGCCGGCTTCACCGGGGTCATCGGGTTTCTGGGCTTCGTGATCATCCAGGCCGCGGTCGTGCGGGCCGCCCTGGCGCTGACCCGTGGCGAGCAGATCGAACTGGGCACGCTGTTCAAGTTCGACAACCTCCCGCAACTGCTCATCGGGGCCCTGATCGTGGCGGTGCTCACGGGTATCGGGACGATCCTGTGCTACGTGCCCGCGCTGATCGTGAGCTTCTTCACCCAGTTCTACGTCCACTTCCTCATCGATCAGAACATGACCGGCGTGGACGCCATCAAGGCGAGCTTCTCCTTCGTCAACCAGAACCTCGGCACGCTGATCGGGTTCTTCCTCGCGTCGGTCGTGGCCTACTTCATCGGTGGTCTCCTCTGCGGCATCGGGCTGCTGGTCGCGCTGCCCGTGGTGTTCATCGCCCAGGCCTACACCTACCGCCGCCTGCGTGGCGAGCCCGTGGCCGCCTGAGCCCGGTACGGACCGTCGGGGCGGATCGCCGCTCGGACGGACAGCACCCTCGGTCGGGGGCCGCTTCGGCGGCCCCCGACCGCTGCGTGCGCCGCGGGGCGGGGGCATCGGGACGCCGAGGGAACCTCCGCCGCCGGCCGCCGGCGCCGCGGGTGCCACGCGCTCAGCGGTGTGCAGCGAACCGACGCGGATCAGGTCACATCGCTGCACACCCTGGAGCCACGGCCGATCCCCACAGCGCCGCACCCCGCGC
>SKTN01000419.1 GCA_007117945.1 Nitriliruptoraceae bacterium
CCGGTCGACGAGGCACCGGGCGCGCAGCCGTCGGCCGGTCAGGCCCCGACGGAGGCCGGGCCACCATCCCAGGCGGGCGGCAACGACCGCCCCCTGGAGGGGCTCCACCGACGCGGACGCGACGGGGAAGCGCGGGACAAGTAGCCTGGTGGCCCCGCGCGACGCCGGGGGACAGCTCCCCGGTCCGCTCGCTCTGCCCGCTCCCACTGCCCGCTCCCCCCGATGGAGGCACCCGGTGACGACCTTCTGGGGTCCCGACCTCGACCAGTTGCGTGACACCGACCCCGAGGTCGCCGACGGCGTCCTCGCGGAGCTCCACCGTCAGCGCACCAAGCTGCAGCTGATCGCCAGCGAGAACTTCGCCTCCCCGGCCGTGCTCGCGGCTCAGGGGTCGGTGCTGACCAACAAGTACGCCGAGGGCTACCCCGGCAAGCGCTACTACGGCGGGTGCGAGGAGGTCATCGATCCCCTCGAGCAGCTCGCCATCGACCGCGCCAAGCAGGTGTTCGGGGCCGATCACGCCAACGTGCAGCCCCACTCGGGCGCCAGCGCCAACATCGCCGCCTACTTCGCGACCGTCGCGCCGGGTGAGAAGGTCCTGGCGATGTCCCTGCCCCACGGCGGGCACCTCACCCACGGGATGCCGATCAACTTCTCCGGCAAGTGGTTCGACGTCGTCTCCTACGGGGTCCGTGAGGACACCGAGGTGATCGACATGGACGAGGTCCGGGCGCTGGCCCTCGAGCACCGTCCCAAGCTGATCATCGCCGGGTGGTCCGCCTACACCCGCCAGCTCGACTTCGAGGCCTTCCGGGCCATCGCCGACGAGGTCGACGCGGTCCTGCTGTGCGACGCCGCCCACTTCATCGGCCTGGTGGCCGGCGGCGTGCACCCGAGCCCCGTGCCCTACTGCGACATCGTCACCTTCACCACCCACAAGACCCTGCGGGGGCCCCGCGGCGCCATCATCCTCACCAACGAGCGCTGGGCCAAGGCGATCGACAAGGCCGTCTTCCCGGGGACCCAGGGCGGGCCCCTCGAGCACGTCATCGCCGCCAAAGCGGTAGCGCTGAAGGAGGCGATGGACCCGAGCTTCAAGGGCTACGCCCAGCGCATCCTCGACGACATCCGCGCACTCTCCGACGGGTTGATCGCGCGCGGCTACCGCATCGTCGCCGGTGGGACGGACACCCACCTGCTGCTCGCCGATGTCACCCCGCGGGGGCTGACCGGCGCGGAAGCGGAGTCCCGGCTCGACGCCGCGGGGATGGTGCTGAACAAGAACGCGATCCCCTTCGACCGCCACCCCCCGGCGGTGGCCTCGGGCATCCGTGCCGGGGCGTCCTGCGTGGCCACCCAGGGGATGGGCCCCGGGGAGCTGACCGAGGTCGCCGCCCTGATGGACCGGGCGCTGACGGGGTCCGACGACGATCGCGCACAGGTGCGTGGGCTGATCGGGGAGTTGGTCGCGCGGTTCCCCGCCTACCCGGAGGCCGGACCCGTGCACGCGGAGACGATGGGCTGAGGTGGTCGCCTACCTGGCCGTCGCCGCACTCGCCGCGGTCGTGACCGCGGCGGTGGCACCCCTCGTGGGGCTCCTGTCGCGACGGCTCGGTGCCCTGGAGCGTCCCCCGGACACCGGGCAGCGCCCCGAGCGTCCGCGGGTGCCGACGATGGGGGGGCTGTCGATGGCCGCCGGCGGCGTGGCCGCCCTGGGCCTGGCCGCGGTGCTGCCGGACTTCCGCAGGCTGTTCACCGAGACCTCGGAACCCCTGGCCCTACTGGTGGGTGCGGCCATCATCGTGGCCGTCGGTGTGCTCGACGATCTCCGCCCCCTGCCACCGGCGATCAAGCTCGCCGGCCAGATCGTGGCCGCCCTGGGGGTGGTCGTGTTCGGTGTCCAGTTGGTGCACTTCTGGGTCCCCGGCGTCGAGGTGGTGGCGCTGTCCAGCGATCTGGGGCTGCCCCTGACAGTGCTGGCCCTGGTGGTGATGATCAACGCCGTGAACCTGATCGACGGTCTCGACGGCCTGGCAGCCGGGGTGACGGGTATCGGTGCGGTGGCCTTCTTCGCCTTCGCGCTGCGGACCCAGCCCGATGTGAGCGCCAGCGGCACGGTCCCGACCTCGGCGACCCTGGTCGTGGCGATCGTGGCGGGGATCAGCATCGGGTTCCTGCTCCACAACTGGCACCCCGCGTGCATCTACATGGGTGACACCGGCTCGCAACTGCTCGGCCTGCTCCTCGGGGTGGCCATGATCTCCTTCGTAGGTCGGACCGCGGTGCCGACCGACACCGACTTCCTCGGCTCCATCCCCCTGCTCGTACCGGTGCTGGTGCTGGCCGTGCCCTTCCTGGACACCGCCTTCGCGGTCATCCGCCGGGTGGTCGCGCGCCGACCCGTCACCGCCGGCGACCGCGGCCACCTGCACCACCTGCTGCTGGCCTTCGGCCACTCCCACCGCCGTGCGGTGCTGGTGCTGTACTACTGGTCGGCGGTGGTCGCCTTCGGCTCCGTGGGCCCCGCCTTCCTGGCCTGGGAGCGGCTCCTGCCCTGGCTGGTGGTCGCCGCGGCGCTCGGCGCGGTGCTGACCGCCCTGGGGACCCGGCCCGCCCGGGCCTCCGGAGAGCTCGGTGCAGTGGACGCCGTCGGTGCGGGCCAGGAGCGGTCCGGGGCGGTGTGACCCCCGGCGTGGTCCGGGTCGTGCGCGCGCCGACCTCCACGTCGCGCGGCCTTTGGCGTCCCCACAGCGACCTTGCTAGCGTCCGGCGCGCCCGGGCGGGGGCCTGCGCCGCACGCACCCTGCGCCCCGCACACCCGTCGCGGTGCGCAGCCGCGACCGCCCACCGACCGCAGGGACCGCAATGGACGCTGGAGACGCGCGCACGGGCGTGCCGCCCCGCGGGGCGCCGCTCCAGGGTGCGGCACAGGCCTCCAGCGGCAACGCGGCACTGTGGCGGGGCGTCGACCAGGCCCACATCATGGGCCTCGAGCTCATCGTGGCCGTCGCCCTGTGGGGCGGTGTGGGCTGGTGGGTGGACGCCAGGCTCGGGACCGGTGCGTGGTTCACCGTCATCGGCGCGCTGATCGGCAACGCCGCCGGGGTCTACCTGGTGTGGTTGCGGGCACAGCGGCTCGACGGGCTCGATGCCGCCTCTCAGGCTGCCGCCGCCGCGCACGCCTCCGGGACGGCGACAGGAACCGCCCGTGTCCGCTGACCTCGCGACCGCCGGTGCGCCGCCCCGCTCCGGCGGGTCGCGGCCTGCAGCCGTGCCACCCCCGGGCGTGGAGGAACGCCGCCTCGCCACGGGTGCGGCCCTGACCCTGGCGGTGCTCGCCGTGCCCGTCACGGGCGTGGCCTGGCTGCTGGTCGGCCCCGCGGGTGCGCTGAGCGCCCTGATCGGGCTCGGCTTCGTCCTGGTGCTCTTCGGCGCCTCCGCGGTGCTGCTGGCCATCGTCGCCGCGCGTCAGGACGGCGCCGGCATCGGCATCCTCGCCGCTGGCGCCGCCCTGCGCCTCCCCCTCTACGTGGGCGTCCTCGCCGCGCTGAGCGACGTCGCCTGGGTGCACGGCCGGAGCCTGGCCGC
>SKTN01000192.1 GCA_007117945.1 Nitriliruptoraceae bacterium
AACGCTGCACACCTCACGCCGCAACCCCCAGCCGCACCGCGACAGCCGCCCGCCGCGGGGCCGGGGCGGGCGGGGGCCGCCAGGGCGGGGCGCGGTGCGTGTGCGCAGGTGGCTCAGGTGCCGTCAGCGGCGCAGGGTCGCCCCGATGGCCTCCGCGGCGTCGGCGACCGCGGAGATGACCTCCTCCGCGTCGGCGTCGGTGAGCTGGCGCTCGGGGTCCTGGAGCCGCAGCCGCATCGCGACGGAGCGCCGCCCCTCGCCCACCTGCTCCCCGCGGTACTCGTCGAAGCACCACAGCTCGTCGAGCAGGGGCGCAGCCGCGTCGCGCACGCACCGCTCCAACGCGGCGTAGGGCACCTCGTCGGCGGCGACCAGGGCCACGTCCACGGTCATCGCCGGGTGGCGGACCAGGGTGCGCGCGGCCACGGGCGGGTGGCCCTGCTCGGGCATCACCGCGAGGAAGGGCTCCAGCAGCAGCTCGCCCACCACCACGGGCTCGGGCAGGTCACGACGTTCCGCCTCCACGGGGTGGAGTTGGCCGACGACGCCGACCTCGTGCCCCGCCAGTCGCAGTGCAGCGGTGCGCCCGGGGTGGAAACCCTCCCGCTCCACGGGCACCCGCTCCAACCGCCAGGACGCGTCGTCGGGCGGGGCCAGCCGACGCGCCACCCGGTCGAGGACGTCCAGCAGGTCCCACACCGACCAGGTGGCGTCGGTGTCCAGCCAGCCCTCACCGAGCTTGCGGCCCTGGGCCGCCAGCGCCAGCACCCGCGGCTGGAGCGGGATCGGCTGACCCTCGGGGTCCAGCCACCGCCAGTCGGTGCCGATCACCGCGTCCAACGCCGTGCCCAGCACGTCGTCCACGGGCCGGAAGCACCGGCCGAGCTCGGCCAGCGCCACCCCGGGGCGGCCCTGGCCGTGGTTGCGCCGGAGCGCCTGCACCAGGCCCTCCAGCAGCGACGGCCGCATCGCCGCGGCGTCCTGGGCCAGGGGGTTGGCCAGCAGCACGCGCCCGTCGGAGGGCAGCACCCCTGCGAGCGCCGAGGCGCCGACGAAGGGGCGGGTGCGGGCCTCGTGGAACCCGGCCGCCAGGGCCAGGGAGCGGGCCTCGCGTTCCGCGCGCTGCGGGGCGGTCAGCCCGCCCGTGGTGGGCAGGGCGGGGAGGTGATCGGGGATGTTGTCGTAGCCGTGGAGCCGCGCGATCTCCTCGGTGAGGTCGGCGGGCCGGGCGAGGTCGCGCCGCCAGGGAGGCGGGGTGACGACGAGGTAGCCGGCACCGGTGGGTGCGCTCGAGGGCCCTGCACCCACCCCGGCACCCGGGTCGTCGACGTCGCCGGTGGCACCGCCCGCGACGTCGGCAGCAGCAGCCGGCGCCACCTCGGCCCCGGCGCGCTCCAGCAGCTCCTGCTGGGCGTCGTCGCTGAGCTCCACCGCCAGGGTCCGCCGCACCCGCTGCGGGTCGAGGGTCACCGACGGGCGCGTCGCCCAGGCGGGGGTCGGCGCGGTCGCCACCACGTCGCTGCCGACGGCCCGTGCACCGGCCAGACGCACCAGCAGGTCCGCCGCCCGCGCCACGGCCCGGGCGGCGCCCTCGGGGTCCACGCCACGCTCGAAGCGCTGGCTGGCCTCGGAGGTCAGCCCGAGCCGCCGCGAGGTGCGCCGGATCGTGGTGGGCTCCCACACCGCGGCCTCCAGCAGCACCCGGGTGGTGGTGGCCGCCACCTCGGTGTCCAACCCACCCATCACCCCCGCGAGGCTGACGGCGTGGTCGGCGTCGTCGATCACCAGGTCCCCGACCTCCAGCCGGCGCTCGACGTCGTCGAGGGTGACCAGCCGCTCACCGTCGACGGCCTCACGGACCCGGAGCGTCGGCCCGCCGATGCGGTCGAGGTCGAAGGCGTGCAGGGGCTGCCCGAGCTCGAGCATCACCAGGTTGGTGACGTCCACGGCCACGTCGATCGGCCGCATCCCCGACTGGGTCAGGCGCTGACGCAGCCACAGGGGCGAGCCGCCGATGGCCACCTCCTCCAGGGCCCAGGTGTGGAAGCTCGCGCACCCGTCGGTGTCCAGGGTCACGGGGATGCTCGGACCCGCAGGCCGCGATGGGACCTGCGGGGCGCGCCAGCCGGTGTCCAGGATCGCGGCCAGATCACGGGCGACCCCGAGCACGGAGAGGTGGTCACCGCGGTCGGCCTGCACCGCGATCTCGATCACGGGCTCGCCCACGGGGATGAGGTCGTCGAGGGAGGCACCCAGGGGGGTGTCGGGGGGCAACACCAGGATCCCGCCGGCGTCCTCACCGAGCTCCAGTTCCTTCGGCGAGGCCAGCATCCCGTGGGAGGTGACCCCACGGATCTGCCGGGAGGACAGGGTCAGCCCCTTCGTGCCGTCGGGACCGCGCACCCCGGGGACGTGGCCGCCGGGCAGGGCGTGGGCGACGATGTCACCCACCTCGAAGTTGTCGGCGCCGCAGACGACCTCGATCTCGCCCTCGCCGCCGTCGCCGGTGACCCGCACGAAGCGCAGCTTGTCCGCGCCCGGGTGGGGTTCGTGGTGCAGTACCCGGGCGGTGCGGATCCCCGAGGTGCCGGCGCCGGGGGTGGCGACGTCCTCGACCTCGAGCCCGGACAGGCTCATCACGTCCACGAGCTCGTCGAGGGGCAGATCCACATCGACCAGCTCGGTCAGCCAGGAGAGGGGCAGCTTCACGTCGTGTCCTTGGTCTCACGCAGCTCGTGCGGTGCCGATCGGCCCGGGGCGCGCTCCCCCGGTGCCGCCGCGGGCCGGCCGGGTCAGAAGCGGGCGAGGAACCTCGCGTCGGCCTCGAACAGCTCCCGGATGTCGCCGATGCGGTGGCGCAGCATGGCCACCCGTTCGATGCCGATCCCGAAGGCGAACCCGGAGTAACGCTCCGGGTCGATCCCGCAGAAGGACAGCACGTTGGGATCGACCATCCCGGCGCCGAGGATCTCCAGCCAGCCGTGGTTGCCCCCGGGGCCGTCGAAGGAGACGTCCACCTCCGCCGAGGGCTCGGTGAAGGGGAAGAAGGAGGGCCTGAGCCGGATCTGGCGGTCCGCACCGAACATCGCCCGCGCGAAAGCCAGCAGGGTGCCACGCAGGTCGGCCATGGTGACGTGCTCGGCGACGTAGAGCCCCTCGACCTGGCTGAACACGGGCGAGTGGGTGGCGTCCACGGCATCGGCCCGGTAGGTGCGCCCCGGGACCACCACGGCGATCGGGGGCGCCTGGGTGGTCATCACCCGGGCCTGCACCGGCGAGGTGTGGGTGCGCAGGACCACGTCGTCGAACCCGTCGACGTAGATCGTGTCCATCTCCTGGCGCGCGGGGTGGTCGGGCTCGATGTTGAGCAGGTCGAAGTTGTAGGCCCCCGCCTCCGCCTCGGGCCCCTCGGCCACCCGGAAGCCCATCCCGGTGAAGATGTCGAGCATCTCCTCCTCCACCTGGGTGAGCACGTGGGGACGGCCCGGGGGCACACGCCGAGGTGGCAGGGTGAGGTCGAGGCGCTCCGCCTCCAGGCGTGCGGTCAACGCTGCCTCGGCGAGCTCCTCACGGCGG
>SKTN01000203.1 GCA_007117945.1 Nitriliruptoraceae bacterium
CTCAACGACCGCACCGCCCGTGACCTGATGACCCCCCGGACGGCCCTGACCTGGTTGGACGCCGACCGCACCGTGGCCGATGCGCGCGCGGACATCCTCGCCTCCGAGCACACCCGCATCCTGGTCAACCCCGGTGAGCTCGACGACAGCGAGGCTGTCGCGCTCAAGCACGAACTGCTCGCCGCGCTGCTCGACGACCCGGACAGCACCGTGGGCGACCACGTGCGCCAGGTGGTCGCGGTGCCCTGGATCGCCCGGGCCGACGACCTGCTCCGGCGTTTCCAGGACCAGCGCGAGCACCTCGCCCTGGTGATCGACGAGTACGGCGGCCTGATCGGCGTGGTCACCCTCGAGGACGTGATCGAGGTGCTGACGGGTCCGATCGTGGACGAGACCGACCGCCGGCCCGACATGCGCCGCTTCGCCCGGGCCCGGGGACGGGCCCAGCTGGCCCGATGGCAGTGAATCGGCGGCGGTGACGGGCCGGCACACCGACCGACCAGCGAAGGGGGAGGGATGACGATGCCGGGCCTGCGTGACCGGATCGACCACCACCTCGAGGTGCTGGTGGACCGGATCGGGGCGCGCCCGCCGGGCTCCCCCGCCAACCGGCGGGCCACGGAGCACGCGTCGCAGGTCCTGCGCGCCGCCGACCTGCACGTCCGCGAGGACCCCTTCACCACGCGGTGGTGGGAACCCGGCACTGCCCGCCTCACCGTCGCTGCGGCCAGGGAGGGCGGAGCCGTCCATGACGACACCGAGGTGGAGGGGGTCACCCTCGAGCTGACCCCGAACCCCTACAGCCCCGCCGGTACGGCCCGCGGTCGCGCACTGGTGGCGCGCCGGGTCGAGGACCTCGAGGGGCTCGCGCCCGACGGGGACCGGGTGCTGGTCCTCACCGATGACCTCGCGCGATCGCAGCTGCTGCCCGCGGTGTTCCCCTTCCTCGACCTCCCCGAGCACGCCCACATCCGGGCGCAGCTGCACCGGTTGGCCCCAGCCGCGGTCATCGCCGTCTCGGACCACTGGGAACCGATCCTCGAGGACCCGGACCTGCCCTTCCCCTCCGTCACGCTGCCGACGGCGGATGGTGACCGGCTGCGCAGCGGTGACGAACTCCACCTCGAGGTCTCCGGCGCCGTCCACCCGGGCGCGGGCGTCAACGTGTCCGCCCGGACCACCGGGCAACGGCGGCTGGTGCTGTGCGCCCACCTGGACTCGAAGGCGACCACCCCGGGAGCCTTCGACAACGCCGGCAGCGTCGCGGTCCTGCTCAGCCTCGCGGAGCACGGCCACCTCGACGACCTGCCCGTCGAGGTGGTGCTGTGCAACGGCGAGGACCACGTGGACGCCTGCGGCGAGGTCGCGTGGTTGGCCGCGACCGACCTCGGCGAGGTGGCAGGGGCCGTCAACGTCGACGGCGCAGGGCTGCGCGGGTTCGGAACCTCGCTCGCGAACCTCGCCTGCCCGCGCCAGCTGGAGACCCGGCTGGTCGCCTGGGTCGGCGCCCACGCGGGCTGGCTGCCCACCGAGCCCTGGATCGAGAGCGACCACGCCATCTTCGCGCTGCAGGGCATCCCGACCGTGGCGATCACCAGCGAGGACGTCCACGCGCTGCTCGGCGGCCTGGCCCACACCGCAGCGGACACCCGCGAGGTGCTGGACCTCGAGGTGCTGGTGAGCGTCGCCCGCGACCTGCCGGACCTCCTCGGGCTGCTCGCCGGGGAACTGATCTGACCTTGGCCCCTACGCACCGATGCCGGCGTTGCGCAACCTCACGGGGAGGTCCCGTGCACCCGCGGAGGATGCGAACCATGGCCACCACCCTGCCGGCAGCACCGGCCACCACGATGGGCACGGCGGCTGCGGCTGCGGCTGGCCCGACGGTGCGCGTGCTCAGCGCCGACGACGTGCCCGCGGCTGCCACACTCCTGGCGCGCGGCTTCGCCGAGGAGCCCGGCAACCGGGCGCTGTTCCCCGACCCGGACCTGCGGGGCCAGCTCGCCGAGCTGGTGTTCACCCAGCAGCTCCGCGCCACGGTGCCCTACGCCACGGCCTTCGGCGTGGAGCTCGATGGCCGGCTCGGCGGCGCCGCGATCTGGCACCCACCCGAGGTGGAACCCACGTCGGTGCGTGCGTCGGTCGAACTGGCCGCCGGGATCGCACGACGGGCACCGAAGCTGGTGCGGGCTCTGCCAGCCATGACCGCCACGGTGGTGCGTCAGGGTGGGTCGATGCCCTGGGCCGTCGTCCAGCGACAGCGCGCTGTCACCCGGGCTTCGAGCGGGCCGACCTGGCACCTGGCCTTCCTGGCGACCGACCCGCAGCTGCGGGGCCGGGGTCTGGCCCGACGCCTCCTGGAGCACGTGCTGGACCGGTGTGATGAGGACGAGCTGGCAGCCTGGCTGGAGACCACCGACCCGGTGAACCCGCCGCTGTACGAACGGTTCGGCTACCACACCGTGGCCCACATCGACCGGGCCGGCTGGATGCCGGGACTGTGGGTCATGCGCCGCGAGCCCCTCGCCGCCACCGCCGCCGGGTGACCGCGGGTACCGTCGTCGTGGCGCCGGACCCGTCGCTGCACCGTCCAGGGCTGCGGGGCGCCTGACACCCTGGCGGACCGCGGCAGCACGTCGGGTCGGTCAGATCGGGGGAGGTCGTGGCACGACGGGGAGCCCTCTGGTCGCTGTGCGCTGCCGCGCTCCTGGCAGCGTGCGTGGGCGATGCCACCCCCGGCGCGCTGGACGCGGACGACGTCGTGCTGTGCCGGGAGCTCGGGGGCGGGCTCGTCCACATCCGCTACGAGACCGAGGACGGCCCCGCGGTCCGTACCCAGCACGGCCTCGACCATGACCGGGCGCAGGGTGCGGAGGGTGTCTCCGAGCAGGCGGCGCGGGTCCTCGCCACACGTGGGTGGTCGGAGGATGCACTGGACGAACTGCGCCGCCCGCAGGAGCTGAGCCCCGAGGTGGCCGCCCTGCTCGAGCGCATGCCCTCCTGTCTCGAGGAGCTCCGGGCGCGGGGCTGACCGCGCGCGTCGCGCTGCATGAACAGCCGGTAGCTGCACCTGCGCTCCTGGCCGTATGCTCCGTCGTTCGGTCACGGGCTGCCGGACGAGGAGCCGATGATGTCGACCGACGCCATAGAGGCCGTCGGACTGGTGAAGCACTTCGGTGCTACCCGTGCCGTCGACGGCCTCGACCTGGCGGTACCCATCGGTGCGGTCTACGGGGTGCTCGGGCCCAACGGTGCGGGCAAGACCACGGCGATCCGCGTGCTGGCGACCCTGCTCCAGCCCACCGCGGGGCGGGCCCGCGTCCTCGGCCACGACGTGGTCGCCGAGGCGGAGCAGGTGCGTGCGGCGGTCAGCCTGACGGGCCAGTTCGCCTCGGTGGACGAGGACCTCACCGGCGCGGAGAACCTCATCCTGCTCGCGCGGCTGTGGGGGTACAGCCGGACCGCGGCCCGGCAGCGGGCCGAGCAGTTGCTGGACGCCTTCGGCCTGACCGACGCCGGGGGGCGGCAGGTCAAGTCCTACTCCGGTGGCATGCGCCGCCGGATCGACATCGCCGC
>SKTN01000030.1 GCA_007117945.1 Nitriliruptoraceae bacterium
GGTGCCCGCTCCCCCGACCGGTGACGGCACCGCGGCCCCGGCCATGACCCACCGGGAGATCCTCACGGTCCTCGGCGGCCTGCTCACGGGGATGTTCCTCGTCGCCGTCAGCCAGACCAGCGTGACCACCGCCCTGCCCACGATCGCCGGCGAACTCGGGGGCATCGACCTGATCGCCTGGATCGTGACGGGCTACCTGCTCGCCGCCACCGCGGCCACCCCGCTCTTCGGGCGACTCTCCGACCTCTACGGACGCCAACGGGTCTTCCAGTCCGCGATCGTGCTCTTCCTGCTCGGTTCCGTGCTCTGTGCCCTGGCCCCGAACATGCCGGCCCTGATCGCGGCGCGGGCGGTACAGGGCATCGGCGGTGGCGGGGTGATGGCGCTGACCATGACCATCATCGGCGACCTCCTCTCGCCGCGGGAGCGGGGCCGCTACCAGGGCTACATCGGCGCGGTGTTCGGGTTCGCCTCGGTCGCCGGTCCCCTCGCGGGTGGGTTCCTCGTGGACCAGCTGCACTGGCGCTGGGTGTTCTGGATCAACCTGCCCATCGGGATCGCCGCGCTGATCGTCACCTCGCGGGTGCTGCGGCTGCCGCACCGGCGCGTGGAGCAGCGCCTGGACCTGCTCGGCGCCGCGCTGATGGTGACCGGGGTCACCGCACTGCTGCTGGTGACCGCCTGGGGCGGGGCCACCTATCCGTGGCGCTCCCCGGAGATCGTCTCCCTGGCCGTGGCCGGCGTCCTCCTGAGCCTGCTGTTCGTGGTCCGTCAGCGCACGGCCGCGCAGCCCATCATCCCGCTGCGGCTGTTCGCCTCACGCACCTTCAGCCTGGTGACCGCCACGGGGCTGCTCGTCGGTGCGGCGATGTTCGGCTCGATCGTGTTCCTGCCGGTGTTCTTCCAACTGGTGACCGGGGCCACCGCCACGCAGGCCGGTCTGCTGCTGACCCCGTTGATGGGCGGGGTGATCGTCAGTTCCACGCTGTCCGGCCGGATCATCACCCGCACCGGCCGGTACAAGGCCCACCCGGTGACCGGCAGCGTGCTCGTCGCCGCGGCGCTCGGACTGCTCGCCACGATGGACACCACGACCACGCGCCTGGAGGCGGGGGCGTTCACCGCCCTGCTCGGTGTCGGCCTCGGCATGGTGCTGCAGAACCTCGTCCTCATCGCCCAGAACGACGTTCCCGCCGCGGACCTCGGGGCGGCGACCGCCACGGTGGGCTTCAGCCGCACCCTGGGCGGCTCCATCGGCAGCGCCCTGCTCGGCGCGGTGATGGCGGCCGGCCTCTCCACCCGTCTGGCAGGGCTGCTCGAGCGCCTCCCCGAGGACGTGGACCTCGACCCCGCCGCGGTGCAGGGCAGTCCGGAGATGATCCTGGCCCTCGACCCCACCGTGCGCGATGCCGTGGTCGAGGCCTTCTCGGGAGCGCTGTCCACCACCTTCCTGGTGGCGGTTCCGCTGGCCCTGCTCGCGACGGCCCTGCTGGCAGCACTCCCGGTACAGCAGCTCCGCGAGACACGGCACGTCGATGGTGGCCGTGGCTAGTACGCGACCCTCGCCCACCGTGCGATGCTCCCCTGGCCGACCAGCGAGGTGCAGACCGTGCGACCGGGGTGGCAGGGCCTCGGCGCGTGAGGTTGACCAGGGAGCGACATGACCGAGCAGCCGATCCCACCGGACGTGGACACCGGGCCGTCCTGGTGGCGCAGCAGCCGCGACGCGGCGGCCTTCGACCGGGCCCGGGCCCTGCTGCGCACCCCGATGACGGTCCTCGCCCTGGTGTTCACCGTCGCCCTGGTCCTCGAGCTCAGCCAGGACCTGCCGGCCTGGCTCGGTGTCACGGTGACCGTGGTCAACGTCGGTATCTGGGCGGCCTTCGCGGCGGAGTACCTCTGGCTGCTGCGGCTGGCACCGGACCGCAGCCGGTTCGTGCGGACCCACCTCCTCGACCTGGTGATCGTGCTCCTGCCGATGCTGCGTCCCCTGCGGGCGCTGCGCCTGCTGCGCATCCTGGCCGTCGCGGCACGCTCCTGGCACCAGGTGTTCTCCGTGCTGCGCCACCGGGGGCTCGGCAAGATCATCAGCTCCGTCGCTGCCCTGATGGTCGTCGGTGGGCTGATCACCTTCGCCCTGGAGCCGGACACCTTCGGCAACCTCGGCGACGCCGTGTGGTGGGTGCTGGTGACCTCGACCACCGTGGGCTACGGCGACTTCGCTCCCGTGGGCGTCCCCGCACGTCTGGTGGCCGTCCTCGTGATGGTGCTGGGCATCGGGCTGGTGGGGGTGATCACCGCCAACATCGTGGACTTCATGATGACCACCGACCCCGCCGCGACGCGGGCACGGGAACCCGACGCCGCCACCCGCAACGACACGACGGCGCAGGACGGGTGCGCGGCCTGCCGGGAGACGGTGGAACGCCTGCGTACCGTGGAGGCCCAGCTCGAGCGGCTCCTCTCCCTCCAGCCCGGCGCCGGCGCCGATCAGCCACCCCAGTAGGGTGCCCCGGACGGTCGGTGGCGGCGAGGACGGAGGTGGTGCGCGTGGACGGGACCGGCTGGGACCTCGCCGCCGTCCGGGCACGTTTCCCGGCCCTGGCCGCGACCGATCCCCATGGCCGACCGGTGGTCCACGCGGACGCCCCGGGCGGCACCCAGGCCGTGGACGTCGCGATCGATGCGGTGGCCGAGGTCCTGCGCACCGGCACGGCCAACCAGCACGGGGTCTTCCCCCTCTCCCAGCGCACCGACGCCCTCGTGGCGCAGGTACGTAGCCAGGTCGCTGCCTTCCTCGGTGGTGCACCCGAGGGGGTGGTGTTCGGCCCGAACATGACCACCCTCACCCTCCACCTCGCCGAGGCCCTCGAACCGCGCGTGCGCCCGGGTGACAACGTGGTGTGCACCCAACTGGACCACGACGCGAACGTCGCTCCCTGGCTGCAACTGGCGGCACGGGTCGGTGCCGAGGTGCGGTGGGTCCCCCTGGACCCCGCCACCGGTCGGCTGCGGACCGCCCACCTCGACGAGGTGGTGGACGCGCGCACCCGCCTGCTCGCCTTCCCCGGCGCCTCCAACGCGCTGGGGACCCTGGTGGACCCGGCGCCCTTCGTCGCCGCGGCACGGGCCGTGGGTGCGGTCACCGTCATGGACGCCGTCCACGCCGCACCCCACATCACCATCGACCACCGTGCGCTCGGCGTGGACGTCGTCGCCTGCTCCCCCTACAAGTTCTTCGGCCCCCACGCCGGCATCCTCGTCGCCGACCCCGAGCTGCTCGCAGCCCTCTCACCCCGCAAGCTGCGCCCCGCCCCCGACCACGGCCCCGAGCGGTGGCAGACGGGCACCGCCAGCTTCGAGGCGATCGCCGGTACCGGCGCGGCCATCGCCTACCTCACGCAGGTGGGAATGGACACCGTCGCGGCCTACGAGGCGGCCCTCACGGCGCGGTTCCTCGACGGCCTGGCCACACGCGGGCACGTCACGCTCCACGGTCCGCCCACCGGGGTCGAGCGCACGCCGACCTTCGCGGTGACCGTCGACGGCCGGGCGCCGCAGGCGGTCGCGCGGCAGCTGGCGGGCGAGGGGATCAACGCGTGGGCGGGGCACTACTACGCCCTGGAACCGATGCGTGCCCTCGGCCTGCTCGAACGGGGCGGGGCCGTGCGGATCGGGTTCGTCCACTACCACGGCCCCGACGACGTGGACCGGGTGCTGGCAGCTCTCGACACCGCTGCGGGGTGAGCACCACGCGTGCGGCATGGCCGCAAGGGCCCTGCACCAGCGCACGGTTACGGTCCGTCACCGACCTGCCGTCCCGGAACCCCCGGCGATGTGGCATGGTCCGTTCCCGGAACGTTGGGAGGACACGCGGTGCGACACCCCGCCCCTCACGGCGACGGTGGACCATCGGCTGCGGCCCGCGACGTCACACGGCCACGACCGGACCACCTCGTCACCTTCTACGAGCACGCGAGCTACCTCACCGCGTCCGTGCGTCCCTTCCTCATCGAGGGCCTCGCGCGCGGTGAGACCATCCTCGTGGTCGCCACCGCCGAGCACCGCGCGGCCTTCGCCCGGGCCGTCGTCGCCGGCGGCCACGACCTCGATCACCACCGCCGTGCGGGCCGCTACGTCGAACTGGACGCGACGGACTCCCTCGCGCAACTCCTGCCGGATCAGGGCCTCCCACCGGCACGCTTCGATGCGCGTGTCGCGCGCCCGGTGACCGAACTGGCCCGCAACCCGCAGGGCCTCAGGGTGTACGGGGAGATGGCCGCCCTGCTGTGGCAGCAGGGTGCGCTCGACCTCGCTCTGGAGCTCGAGGACCGCTGGAACGACCTGCTGCGCAGGGTGCCGATGCGGCTGTTCTGCGGCCAGCCGCTATCGGCCTTCGACACCCCCACGACCACGGCACGCTTCCACGACATGTGCGCCCGCCACACCGTGGTGACCACCGACAGTTACGGCTCACTCTCCGTGACCGGGGTGGCCACCGACCCCGTGGTCATGCTGGATGCCGGCGCACCCGGCGGCTCCCGGAACTGAGCCCGACGGGCACCCGGCAGGATCAGCCGGGCGCCCCCGCGAGCTCCGCGCGACGTGCCAGCGCCAGCGCACGGATGCGATCGATGTCCTCGTCGGTGTAGACGCCGTTGACCCCGGAGATCGTCGCCAGCTCCATCCCGTGCTTGAGACCGAGCTTGTAGATCTCCTTGACCTTCTCCCACTCGATGGCGCGGCCCACGGTGAAGGTCTCGTACCGGCCCTCGAGGGCGAGCACGACGGTCTCGGCCAGACACGCGTAGGCGACCCCGGGGGGCAGCCCGATCCCCTTCATCCGCACGTCGTCACCGGGCAGCTTGATCTCACCCGACTCCACCACCAGCACGTCGGGCCGCTTGGCCACATCCTCAGCGGACAGGTCGAGGGGCCGTGCCACGTCGGTGATCACGCAACCCGGCTTGACCTGCATGATGTCGATCACGCGCTTGCCGGCCCCGGAGGTGGCGGTGACGATGACGTCCATGTCGCCGAGGTGGCCGTCGGGGGTCGCGGCGACGTTGATCACCGCCCGCGGGTCGTCCTTCTCGATGTCGCGCTTGAGCGCCAGCAGCTTGGCCGACTCCGGGGAGACCAGCCACAGCTCGTCGCTGGACAGCGCCAGCAGCCGGGCGCACACCGAGCCGATCGCACCCGTCGCGCCGACCACCATCGCCTTGCCGGAGATCCGGCCCTTGTCGTCCACCTCGGCGAGCCCGAGGCGGAGGACGGCATCACGTGCCGCCCACAGGGCCCCGGACGCGCTGTAGCTGTTCCCGGTGGTGATCGGCAGCGGGGCCCGGCGCGCCACGGTCACCCCGGCGTCACCGACGACCTTGGTGAAGGCACCGAGCCCCATCACCTGCGCCCCGAGCTTGCGCGCGGTCTCCGCGGCCGCGAGCAGGCGGCCGTAGGTGAACTCCGGCCGGTGGGCCATCAGCTCCTTCGGCGTACCGCCGACGGTGATCAGCCACCCCTCGGCCTCGGCGCCCGTCGGGGAGGTGATACCGGTGACGTGGCTGTAGGTGAAGGGCGGCAGGTAGGCCAGCGCCTTCTCCATCGCGTCCATCGCCGGTCCGGGGGCGTACTTGGCCATCGTTCCCAGTGGCTCGACGCTGCGGAAGTACTCCTGGGACAGGGGGTGGATCACGAAGGCGAACCGGCTCTTGCGCTTCGGCCCGTTGGGATAGAGGGTGCGGGCCTCGAGCCCGGCGGAGACGATCATCTCCAGCAGGTCGTCGTTGGTCAGACCTTCCTCGGCGGGCGCGATGGCGACCATGATGGCCTCCAGCACCCCGGCGTTGACGGTGACCTCGAAGGGCTGCGGGACGGTGTCCAGCACCATGTCGACCCCACGGCTGCCCAGCTCGGACAGGCGCTCGGCGGAGATCGCCGAGGTGATCAGGGTCGTGCCCGCGAGGTCCTCGAGCCCGAAGCCGACCAACTCCTCGTAGGTGGCCACGACCACGTCGCACTTGCGCGCCGCCTGCCGCGCCAGGGCGTGGCTGAGCTTGTGACCCGGGCTGGTGATCGGCGTCTTGAGGGGCGCGGGCAGCTGGCTGATCGGCCAGGCCGCCGCCTTGGCGGCCAGCCCCAGGAGGGGGTTGGCGTCGAAGGTGGCCGGCAGATCGAAGCGCAGGAGCGGATCGGCGAACTCCAGGTTCTCGGTGAACTCCCGGAGCACGCGGGTGGTCCGGTCGTGGTTCACCCCGCCGAGCACCACGGTGCGGGCGTTGCTGAAGTAGCCCGGCATCTCGTTGTTGACCTGGCGGATCGCCCACTCCTGGAGCACGTCGTGGAGCACGTGCCCGTCCACCACCGGGACCGCTCCCGCGGCTGCCCGGACCCGCTCGAGGACCTCCGGCTCGCCGTCGAACAACCCCACGGCGCGCGCCTCGCGCAGCCCCGTCAGGGCGATGGCGTCGGCCTTGGTGGCCCAGGTACGAACCAGCTCCTCCGCGACCTCGGGGTCACCGTCCGCACCGACCCGCACCAGCCGGAAGGGTCGTTGCAGGAAGGTGACCTGTTCGTCGTAGTCGCGCTCCGATGAGGCGAGGCTCACGTTGACGACGAGGTGGTGGGGTGTACGCATCGCGGTCCCTCGGTCCGTAGGTGCCGTGCGGATCACACCATCGCTGCGGTGTCGATCTCCGGGTGGTCGTCCATGAAGGCCAGCAGGGTGGCGGCGTAGCTCGCGAAGCGCGGGCAGCTCACCCCGGTACCGGCCAGATCGGTGACGGTGTTGGTGGTGTCGTAGGTGGTGGGCGTGGCGAAGTAGTCGAGCAACTCGGCCGGGAGCCCGGTCACCCACTCCAGTCCCGGGACGGTGCCCAGCAGGCGTCGCGTCACCCCCAGCGGCAGCGGCACCCACACCAGACGCTTGCCGAGGTGCTCGGCGAAGATCGCCGCGACCTCGCGGTTGGTGGGCGGTTCCGGGTCGCTGAGCGCGTAGGTGCGCCCCTCGGAGCGCTCCAGGACCGACAGCTGGTCCATCGCGGCGATCACGAAGTCGCGGGGCACGAGCGAGGCCTTCACCTGCGGGTCGACCGCCGGCAGCGCGGCCACGGGGAGGGGCTGTCGCCGCAGGAAACGGGCGACGAAGTAGGGGCCGTCGAACTTCTGGGTCTCGCCCGTGCGCGAGTCCCCGACGACGATACCGGGACGGTAGATCGTTGCGGGCAGCCCCCCGGCCATGGCGTCGCGCACGAGCTGCTCGGCCTCGAACTTGGTCGACTCGTAGTGGTTGTGGAAACGCTGCCCGACATCGAGGTCGTCCTCGGTGAACACCCCGTGGTGGCGCCCGCTGACGTAGCAGGTGCTGATGTACTGGAGCCGTTCGAAGCCCGCACGTGCCGCGCAGAACTCCAGCACCCGGGCCGTGCCGTCGACGTTGACCCGCTGGGCCACGCGCTTGGCGACGGCGAGGTCGTAGACGGCAGCGAGGTGCCACACCTCCGTGACCTGGTCGAGCAGCTCGGCGTGCACCGGGTCGATGCCCAGGCCGCGGCGGGTGATGTCGCCGGTGACCAGCTCGGTGCGTCCGGCGATGTCCGGGTGCGCCTGTTCGATGTCGGACAGGCGCTGCCTGGCGGTCTTGAGGTGCTGCGGCTGCACCACGCACAGCGCCCGCACCCCGGCACGCTCGGGGCGTGCGAGCAGCCGCGGGAGGAGCGCCGAGCCGAGGAAGCCCGGGAAGCCGGTCATCAGCAGGGCCGTCATGCAGTCACCCCCTGGGAACACCGGGGTCCGTCGGTGTCCCACATCGTCGTCATCCAGCCCGTGCGTCCATGCGCTCCGCGGCAGCCGCCACCACCGGTGCGGTCAGGCACAGTGAACACGGCGCCGGGCCGCGGCGACCGGACCGAGAGGCACTCCTCACCCCCGTCGAAGGTCCCCAAGCGCCCCACGCACCGCCGTGGCAGCGGCTTGCCGGCACCGACGGCGACCCGCCCGGCTCGGGCGGCGCCTAGGCACGCACACTGCCCTCGAGGGTCGTTGCCAGCAGGTGCTCGAGGTCGTGGGCGTCCACCATCGGGTCGTCGAGGTCGACGAGGATCCGGGTGTGCGACAGCGTCCACGCCCGTCCCGTCACGTTGGTGTGCAGCCCGGCGTACGGACCGATCTCCGCCGGTCCCATCACCGTGCCCCGGAAGCTGGTGCCCCGGGGCGAGGTGGTCTCCAGCCACTGCCCCGCACCGATGCGCCCCCGATCCGCGAGCCGCGCCAGGCGCGCCGAGGTCCCCGTCCCCGTGGGGCTGCGGCAGATCACGCCGGGGTGGACGTAGGTCGCCGAGCGCGATCGGAAGCCCTCGTCGCCCACCTGCTCGAGGGGGCCGGCGAGGTGGAGGAAGGGCAGGGGCCCGGCGTAGCCCAGCAGCGGGTGGGCGGAGGCGAAGCCGGGGTGGACCTCCCGCATGAAGGCGTCACCGAAGGCGGCCAGTGCCGGCTCCTCCTCCCGGACCAGGGCGAAGCCCAGGGGTGCGGCGTCCGTCAGGGCGTAGAACCCCCCGCTCCAGATGAGGTCGTAGACCACCTCGCCGTAGCCGGGGACGTCGGCGACCAGCCCCCGCTCGGCGACGTAGGCCGGCTCGCCGCGGGTGGTGACCGAGTGCACCCACCCGTCCCGGCACTCGGCGGTGACGTGGGCCAACCCCGCCGGCGACTCCAGGGTGAGCTCCCGCGTCCCGTCATCGGGCATCGGCACGACGCCCGCCTGGAGCACCGCCGTGGCGGTGCACATGGTGTTGGACCCGGAGTAGGGCGGGTAGCCCATGGCCTCCATGATGACGTAGCCCACCTCCGCATCGGGGTGGGTAGCGGGCAGCACCAGGTCCACCGACATCGCGGGGTCGCCGTAGGGGTCGGAGAGCAGGAGGCGCCGGAGCCCGTCGCCGTTGGCTTCCAGCTCGCGCGCCTGCTCCAGCACGGTGCTACCCGACACGGGCCGCACACCGTCGAGCACGATGCGGCTGACATCGCCGCCGGCCTGCATGTCGATGAGCTCGAGGACGCGGATCCGGTCGTTGGACCTAGGCGCCATGGGGTGCCCCGTAGCGATCCCACTTCGCGTCGGGCACGACCACGAGGTTGCCGATGTAGCGCTTGGCCATGAACTCCTCCTGGGCGGCGTGGAACTGCGACAGCCGGTAGGTGCCGTGCAGCAGGGGCCGGATCGTGCCCGCTTCGATGTAGCGCACCAGTCGGCGGAAGGCCGTGCGGGTGCCCTGGGAGGAGCCGTGCAGCTGCAGGTGCTTGAGGTACATGGTCCGCAGGTCGAGCTGCACCACGGGGCCGGCGATCGCCCCTGAGGTCGTGTAGCGGCCCTCGGGGCGCAGGATGCGCAGCAGGTCGTTGAACATCGGCCCGGCGACCAGGTCGGCGACCACGTCGATGGGCGCGCCACCGGTGACCCCTTCCACGGCCTCGACCAGGTCCCCCTCCTCGCGCAGCACCACGCCCTCGGCACCCAGGGCGAGGATCGCGTCCTGTTTGCCGGCGCTGGTGACCGCGTAGGGGATGGCATCGCGGGCGCGCACCAGCTGGATCAGCCCGGAACCGACGCCACCGGAGGCGCCGGTGATCAGCACCCGCTCCCCCGCCTCCAGCCGCACACGGTCGAGCATGTGCTCGGCGGTGAGGTAGGCGCAGCAGAAGGTGGCGAGCTCGGCATCGCTCAGCTCGGTGTCGACGGTGTGGGCGTTCTCCGCGGGGACCGTGGTGTACTCCGCGTAGCCGCCGTCGCGGCCGTGGCCGATGTAGTCGATGTCCGCCAGGCTCTCGTCGCCTTCCGGGCGGTTGTAGATGCTGAAGTCGACCATCACCCGCGCACCGACCCGGGCCGCGTCGACCCCCTGACCGACGGCCACGATGTGTCCCACGGTGTCGGTGCCCTGGATGCGCGGGAAGGTCAGGGTGGAACGACCGCGACGCCAGGTCGACACCGAGGCGGCGTCGGTCTCCGTGCCGTAGGCCCCCTGGCGCACCCACACGTCGGTGTTGTTCATCCCGCAGGCGCTGACCTCGATCAGGACCTCGCCGGGTGCCGGCTCGGGGACGGGGACGTCGTCGCGGAGCACGAGCTGATCGAGGCCACCGTGGCCCACCAGCTGCACGGCTTGCATGGTGGAGGGTGGCACGGCTGGCTCCTCGTGGGCTGCGGCTCGGTCCGGGCACTCGGCGCGGGCGGAGTCTAGGTCAGGGTGCGGCTGACCGGTGGGGCCTTGCGATGGTGCCGGCAGCCCGTCACCGTGGTCACCGCACGAGCGAGCCTCGACCCCCGGACACGACCCATGGTCACCCGCCCCCGCCCCCGCACCGGCGCACGGCTGCTCGTCCTGGCGCTGCTGACAGCAGGTGTCGCGCTGCTGCATCCCGCCGGGCCGGCCCTGGCCTGCGACTGCCCCGAGCCGCCACCTCCGGAGGAGGAACGCCAACGGGCCGACGCGGTGTTCGCCGGCGAGGTCACCGACCTGGTCGAGGAGGGTGACGGCCCACCGGGACCCTGGATCGATGCCCGCATCGAGGTGTCCGAGGTGTGGGAGGGGGAGATCGCCGAGACCGTGCAGGTCCGCACCCACGCCCATGGGGCCACGTGCGGGTACGGGTTCGAGTCCGGGCGCACGGAGCTGATCTACGCCGTGGAGGACGCCGATGGGCAGCTGACCACCGACCTGTGCGCGCGCACGACACCTGTGGACGACGCCGAGGCCGACCTCGCTGTGCTGGGAGCGGGGAGCGCGCCGCAGCCCGGCAGCGGCATCGAGGACGGGGCCGCACCGGCCGTGGCCGCGCTGACCGCGGCGATCACGGCCGCGGTCGTCGTGCTGCTGCTGTCGACCCTGGCCATCTGGCGCCGACGGCGGCGCCTGGCCGCACCCGCCGACGGCGACCACGGCCACGGGGTGGACGGTCCCACCTCCTGACCGCCGGTGCCGCGCAGCGGTCCTCAGCCGTCCTCGTGCTCACCCTCGAGTTCCAGGGCCGTCTCGTAGCCGGCGAGCAGGAGGATGTTGGCGACGAACAGCCACAGGCCGAGCAGCACCACGACGGCGATGACCCCGCCCCCGAAGCGCTCCTCGGTGTCGCCCAGCTGGAGGTAGATGACGAACCCGAGGGAGAACACCGCCGTCACCGTCGCGGTGACCGCCGCGCCCGTGAAGCTCTCGCGGAACCCGATGGACCCGGGCGAGAACGCGTGGTAGAGCGCCGTCGTCAGCGCGGTCGCCACCAGCGTCCCGACCACGAGCGCGAGCGTCCACCCCAGGGCCGCCTCGACGACGCCATCGCCGGCCAGCGTGCTGAGCAGGAACATGGTCGGGATGCCGCCGAGGACGACCACCGGGAGCACGAACACCATGCCGATCCCGAGCAGGCGCCCCCGCACGCCCGCTGCGGACTCGGCATGTTCGGCGTGCCGCGAGAGCGCGCGACGCAGGCCCCCGCCGTACGCCGTCGCCGGCCAGAGCGAGAACAGCAGGGTCGCGAACCCGAAGGACCCGCCACCGTCCAGCAGTTGGTCGAGGAACTGACCCGACCCGTCGGGGCCCTGCTCGGCGACCCGGCCCGCGAAGCTGCGCAGCGCCTCCTCACCGGCGATGGCCTCGACGGCAGCGAAGGCGATGAGCAGCAGGGGCATGGCCGAGACCAACCCGTAGAAGGCGAGGCTGCTGGCCACCAGCAGCAGTTCGCGGTCGGCGAAACGGTGCGCCAGTCGGCTCACCCGGGCAGGGATCCAGCCGTCGACCGTCGCCACGAACCCGACGACCCGATCCTTGCTCGTGTGCCACCACCCCGCGTCGCTCACCAGCCCTCCCCACGCAGCCCGTCGACCGAGCCAGGTCGCGGTGCGGCCACGGCACCGCGCCCGACCACACCCTGCACCCGCTGTGCTGCCTTATAGCCCATCTCAGCTGCGGCACCTGACGAACGTGACGGCCACGCCAGCGGGCATCGGGAGCAGGCCCTCCTGCGCGGCAGGGTCTACGGTGTGCCGGCCGGCACAGCCCGTACCGGCAGGCCACACCCTGAGAGGCAGCCAGCATGTCCGAGACCGTGCGCCGCAGCGTGACCATGGAGCGGCTGGACACCGGCGTCTACCGCGCCACCAACCCCGACGGGATCGAGCTGACCTTCGGGAGCATGGCCGAGGACGCCTTCTCCCCCGTCGAGCTGCTGCTCGCGGCGATCGGCGGCTGCTCGGCGGTGGACGTCGACCTGATGACCACCCGCCGCGCGGATCCGGAGCGCTTCGAGATCGAGGTGTCCGCCGACAACGTGCGTGATGACACGGGCAACCGGCTCGAGGACATCGAGATGACCTTCCGGGTCACCTTCCCGGCCGGTACGGACGGCGACAAGGCCCGGGACCGGCTGCCGGCCGCGGTCCGCAACTCCCAGGAGCGCACCTGCACCGCCAGCCGCACCGTCGAGGCCGGCACCCCGGTCACCGTCCACATCGAGGACGGCGCCTGAGCGCGTGCGACGCAACCGACGATGACCCGGAGCGAGCGATGAGCAGCTGGTACGACCACCTCGCACCCCTCGACCAGGGGCCGCAGAGCTGGACCTGTCGCGAGCGGGTGGAACAGGTACTGGGTGACGAACCCATCGAGCTGGCGACGGCGAGCACCGCCAAGGACGTCTGCGACGACGGCCACGTGCACACCGACGTGGCACTGGGCCTGCTCACCCGCAGCCGCCTCCTCCACGTGGTCGCCGGCGATGCCCAGCACGTGACCGACGAGCA
>SKTN01000195.1 GCA_007117945.1 Nitriliruptoraceae bacterium
GCCCCGAAGCCCGCCCAGGCGTAGGCCACGAGGTCGAGGACGGTTCCCCCGCCCAGCGCCAGCACGTAGGCGAACAGCGCGACACCCACCGTGGTGATCCGTCCGATCCACAGCAGGCGCTTCTGTGGCGCCTGCTGGTCGATGAAGGCACGGTAGACGTCCTCGGTCAGGGCCGAGGAGGTCACCAGCAGCTGGGAGTCCGCGGTGCTCATCACCGCTGCGAGGACCGCCATGAGCAGGATGCCGCCGACCCACGGGTTCACCGTCTCGGTGATCAGGCTGATGAACACCGTCTCCGGGTTCTCCAACGGCTCGGCGAAGAAGGCGATGCCCGCGATCCCGACGAGGACCGCCCCGGCCAGGGAGACCGCGACCCAGGTGACGCCGATCTTGCGTGCCAGGGGGACCATGGAGGCGTCGCGGATGCCCATGAAACGGGCGAGGATGTGGGGTTGCCCGAAGTAGCCGAGCCCCCACGCCGCGGCCGAGATGATCCCGAGGGCACCGAGGGCGCCGGCGTCGGACCACACGCCGTCGTCCAGGCTGGCGGAGCCGAACAGCTGCAGCAGCGAGGGCGACTCGCTGCGGACGGTCTCGTTCATCGCCGCGAAGCCACCATCGGCGATGACGGCGAGCACGGGGACGATGATCAGCGCACCCACCATCAGCAGGCCCTGGAAGGCGTCGGTGTAGCTCACGGCCAGGAACCCACCCAGCAGGGTGTAGACCATGATCACGCCCACGCTGATGGTGATGGCCGTGGTCGAGTCGATGCCGAACACCTGCTCGAACAGCAGGCCACCGGCGACCAGGCCCGAGGAGACGTAGATCGAGAAGAAGAAGATGATCACCAGGGCACTGACGATGCGCAGCAACCGGGTCCGGTCCTCGAACCGGTGCTCGAAGTAGTCCGACAGGGTGATGGAGTTGTTGGCCCGTTGCGTGTAGTTGCGGAGCCGCTCCGCGACGAACCGCCAGTTGAGGTAGGTGCCGATCAGCAGTCCGATGCCGATCCAGGCCTCGCCGAGCCCTGCCACGTAGATCGCGCCCGGCAGTCCCAGGAGCAGCCAACCGCTCATGTCGGAGGCCTGTGCACTCAGCGCTGCGGGGAGCGGTCCCAGGGACCGTCCACCCAGCACGAAACCGTCGAGGCTGTCGGTGCGCTGGTACATCCAGACACCGACGCCGATCATCCCGATCAGGTAGATCGCCATCGTCACGACGACGGCGCTGTCGACCTCCACCATGCTCCACGTCTCCCACTCATCGCGTGCGCTGTTCCCCGCTCCGGGCGCCTCCCAGCGCCCCCGGCGATGCTGCACTCCGCTCGCCGAGGCGGCAGACTGGCCGATGCAGGTTGTGGTGACCTTGCAGCGGCCCTGCAAGGTCCCGGTGGGCAGCAGCCTCGGAGAGGCGGACGTGGTCGAGGTGCGGATCCTCGGTCCGGTGGAGGCGGTGGACGTCGATGGCCGGGAGCGCAAGGTCGGCGGCCCGCGGCCTGCGACCATCCTGCTGACCCTCGCGTTGGCGGGCGGCGTCGTCGTGTCCTCGGAGCGGCTGCTGCGGGAGCTGTGGGGCGCCGAGCCGCCGCCGACGGCGGTGGAGACCCTGCACAGCCACCTGTCGCGGTTGCGCCGTGCCCTGGAGCCACGCCGCGTCGCCCACGCCGCCACCTCGGTGGTGCTCCGGGAGACGGGTGGGTACCGCCTGGCTCCCGGCGTCACGGTGGACGCGCGGGTGTTCGAGTCGGAGCTGGTGGCCGCCCGCGAGGGGCTCGCGCAGGCGCCCACGGATGCCGTGTTGCAACGGCTGCACGCCGCCCTGGCGTTGTGGCGTGGCGACGTCGGTGAGGGGCTGGAGCTGCGCGCCGGCAACCGCGCGGAGGCACGCCGCCTCGAGGAGCTGCGGGTCGCCGCGCTCGAGGCGCGGTTCGCCGCGGAGCTCGAGCTCGGTCACCACACGGAGGTCGTCATCGACCTCGAAGCGCTGGTGGCGGCGCACCCCCACCGCGAGCACCTGCACGGCCTGCTGCTGCTCGCGCTGTACCGCTGCGGTCGCCAGGCGGAGGCGCTGGCTGCCTACCGGGGGGTGCGCCAGCAGCTGGTGGAGCACCTCGGCGTGGAACCGAGCCGACGGCTCACGGCGCTCCACGACCGCATCCTGGCCCACGACCCCGTGCTGGAGCTGCCCGGGACGCCCGCAGAGCGGTCGCCGGTGGCCACCCGGGACACCGAGGACGAGCGGGACCCACGTTCCCCGGAGCTCGGGAACCTGCCCGCACCCCTCGTGGACCTCGTGGGTCGGGACGACGAGCGTCAGGCGGTGGCCGACGCCCTGGGCCCACACCGCCTGGTGACCCTGACCGGGGCGGGGGGCTGCGGCAAGACCCAGCTCGCGCTGGCGATCGCGCACGACGTCGCGGGCCGCTACCCCGACGGCGCCTGGTGGGTCGACCTGCAGTCCCGGGAGGACCCTGCCCTGGTGGTCGGGGCGGTGGCGACGGCCCTGGGGGTCGACGACGCGCCCCCGGAGGCCCTGGAGGATGGCCTGGTCGCACGGCTGCGCGACCGGCAGGCGCTGCTGGTCCTGGACAACTGCGAGCACGTCATCGACGGGTGCGCCCGCATCGTGCGGGAGCTGCTGGTGCGGTGCCCGAAACTCGACGTGCTGGCGACCAGCCGGCAGCCGCTGGACCTCGACGGTGAACGGGTGTGGCGCGTGCCGTCGCTGACGGTGCCACCACCCGGGGCGGACCTTGCGGCGGTGCTGGCCAGCGACGCCGGACGCCTGCTCGTCCGGCTGGGTACCGCCGCCCGCGACGGGTTCACCCCCGGCCCACAGGACGCACCGGCACTGACCGCGGTGTGCCGTGAGCTGGACGGCATCCCCCTCGCCCTGGAGCTGGCGGCCGCGCGGCTGCGCGTCCTGTCGATCGGCGAGCTCGCCGAGCGCCTGGACGACCGCTTCGCGGTGCTGCGCTCCTCGCGACGGGAGGCTCCGCCCCGGCATCGGACCCTCGGCGCCGCCATCGGCTGGAGCTTCGATCTGCTGGACGAACCCGCGCAACGGCTCCTGTGCCGGCTGTCGGTGTTCCGGTCCGGTGCCAGCCTCGAGGCCGTCGAGGCCGTGTGCGCCGACGAGCTCCTGCCACACGAGCGGATCCTGCCGCTCCTCGAGGAGCTCGTCGACCGGTCCCTGGTCACCACCTCGCCACGTGCCGTGGGCGCGGCGTCCCACGACCTGTTGCGGTCGATCCGTTCCTTCGCCGCCGCCCGTCTGGGCGCCGCGGAGCGGTCCTCGCTACGGCACCGGCACGCCGCCTGGTACGCCGGGCTCGCCGAGCGCGGCGCCGAGCAGCTCACCGGTCCCGATCAGGTGCGGTGGCTGAACCTCCTCCACGACGAGCACGAGGAGCTGCGCGCCGCGCTCGCGTGGTCGCTGGACGGTGGTGACCCCGTGCTCGCCGCCCGGGTGTGTGCCTCCATCTGGTGGTTCTGGCTGCAGTTCGGCCACGCACGGGAGGGTGCGGCCTGGCTCGATCGGGTCCTCACC
>SKTN01000222.1 GCA_007117945.1 Nitriliruptoraceae bacterium
TCGACGTCGACCTCGGCCCTGAGCCCGTGATCGGCGGCGATCCGGCGCAGGACATCGGCGTCGGTCACGTCGGAGAAGGTGCGGGTCCGCCGGGTCATGCGCAGGTCCTGGAGGCGGTCCTCGGCGAGCACGACCAGGCGGGGCGGGTGGGCTGACGGGTACTGCTCCTCGATCCCGGTGATCGCGCCGTCGAACACCTCGCCGCGGCGCTCGCCACCCCCGATCGTGCAGCGCAGCCGGCGTCCGAGATCGACCACCTCGCCGTCGGAGAGGGTGAAGCCGAGGCCACGACCGACCTCGCCCCAGTTGCCGAGCGTCAGCTCGAGGCGGCGCATGCCCTGCAGGTCCTCCGCCACCGACAGCGCGAGGATGCTGGCGGCCAGGGCGGGCCGGTCCTGTCCGTCGACCTCCAACGAGGGCGTCGGGCTGTACAGGGCGGCGGTGGGAAGGGCCATCGCTCAGTCCGCCCGGACGCGGGCACGTCGCGCCTCGAGGTGGCGGGCGACCTCGTCGAGGTCCTGGGTCGTCATCCCGGCCGGCACGTCGGCGACGGCGCGAGGTGGGCCGGTCCCCGGGTCGGAAGGGGGCTCGACCAGCACGTCCAGTTCGTTGATCACGACGGCCATGGGGGCCTCCTCATCGTCAGCCCATCCGGGCGGCGAAGCCGGGGTCGGGGAAACGGGGGTTCTCGATCCCGCTGGCTGCGGCCACCGCCTGCCAGCCGGTGGGGTCGCCGCTCCGGCCGAGGGCCTGCTGCAGGCTCTCGCCCGGCCGCAGCGCCGAGCCCGGGTCGATGCCGGGGGGCCCGGCACCGCCCGACGGCGCCCCCCCGCCACCCGCGGGTTGTGCGATCCTGAGCTCGAGTTCCTGACTGATGATCGAGATGGTGACCTTGGCCCTGAGTGGGCGGCCGGCGGCGGAGAACAGCTCCAGGGCCTCGTCAACCGCGTGCAGCACGCCCTCGAACAGGAAGGAGCCCCACAGGAAGCGGACCGCCGGCGGCGCCAGGCCGTCGCCCTGCTGGATCGGGGTGAGGAAGTGCTTGACCTTGTTCGTCGCCTCGCGGACGTCCTCGACCCCCTCGATCAGGGTGGCGTCGAACCACAGCTCCGCGCCCAGGGTCGTGGAGCTCTTGGTGACGTACTGGATCGCCGCTCCACCGGCGGCGTCGTCACCGGTGACCTCGTTGGCGTAGCTGACCGAGAGGGTCTCCGGGTTGAACTGCACCTCGACGGTGGCGCCCGGATCGGTGACCTCCGAGGGGCGGTCACCGTCGGCGAGGCGGATCTGCTGCAGCCTGGCGCGGCTGATCGTCGTCGGTTCAGGCACCCGCCCCACCCCCTGTCACCGGTTCCAGGGTGAGCAGCTCGTAGGCGAGCTCGAGCTCCTCGAGGGCGACGAGACCCGACTGCGCGTCGAGGGTGGGGGCCGTCAGCTTGGTCGGCACGCAGCCGCGCAGGACGAAGGTGGCGACGGTGGCGGACCGGTCGCTGGCGAGCAGGTCCACCTGGCAGGTCGCCCGCAGGTGGGCGCCGTCGTCCCGGGTCACGCGGTCCATCCACCGCCACAGGCCGATGTCGGCGGTCATCCCCCGTTGCAGCGCCAGCGTCCCGTAGGACACCGGCCCCCGGAGGTGGATCGGACGGTTGTTGCTGCCGCCCTCGCGGATCGTGGTGACCTCGTGGGTCACCTCCAGACCGCTGCACTCGGCGAAGGCCGCATCGCACAGCGGGTCGGTCGAGCCGTCCCCGAGCAGGATGCTGACGGCGAAGTTGAAGGCGGTGTAGGGCCGGGTCATGAGACGACCTCGACCGCGAGGGTGTCGCCGGCGCCGGCCTGCACCAGGCGGATGCGCAGGAAGGCCATCGGTTGCGTCGGGGCGATGCGCAGCTCGACCACGAAGCGCCCTGCGGCCACGCTCTCAGGCGGGTTCACGGTGCGGTCGGTGACGACCTGGTACGCCTCGCCGGGGGTGGCTCCCGCGAAGGCGCCACGGTCGTACAGCCCACCGAGCAGGCCGTCGAACTGCCGGTGCACCAGGGTCCGGAACCGGTGACCGTGGGGCTCGAACACGTAGGTCCCGCCGTGACGGACCACGATCCGACGCAGCAACTGCAGCAAACGTCGGACCTCGATCGGGCGGGTCGTCGGCTCGAGGCTCATCGTCGACGCCGAGGTGGCGACCAGCCCGTGCGGGACCTGTTCCAGGCGGTTCAGACCGGCGGTGGTGAGCAGGTCACCCTCGGCGCCCTCGAGCTCGCGTGTGAGCGCGACCACCCCCCGCACGGGCTGGTTGGCGGGGGACAGCCACGCGCCGTGCTCGCTGGCGCGCCGCGCGAGCACCCCGGCCATCGCACCGTCGGGGGGGATGCTCCGTACCCCTGCCGGTGTCCGTGTCACCGTCCAGGGTGCGAACACCGCACCGTGTTCCGCGGTGCGGTCCTGCGACCTCCCACCGCGCACGTCGGCGCGGTGGCGCTGCCCGGCGCCGAGCGCCGAGAGGTGCGCAGCCGCCCCGCCGCCGACGTCGGCGTCGGGGAGGGCGAGGACCGCCAGCACGTCGCCCCGTGCCGTGGCGAGCTCGAGTGCGGCCTGCTGCACCTCGAGCATCGTCCCGCGATCCTCCCAGGGCTGCAGGACGGTCTGACGCCGAGGTGGTGCGAGCTGGACCACGGTGTGGGACCACGGGCCCGTCCGCGGTGGGCCGGCCCCGGTCGCGACGTACCGCGCCCGGTGGAAGCGGTGCCGCTCCCGGGCAGGCCCGAGCGGGAGCACCTCGGCGTCCGGCTCGGGCACCGTGCGGTCGGCGGCAGCGAACAACGGATCGTCGGCGTGCTCGACCTCGATCGCGACCGCCGCGGGCTGCGGGTCCTCCGCCGGCCGGAACGTGAGGACCGGGCCGGTCTCCCCCGCCTCCGCCGCCAACGGTGGAGCGGGAAGCGGGGTATCGGGTCCGGTGAAGGCCGCCGGCGGCTCGATCACGTGGACGGTGTTGGACCAGGGGCTCGTGCCGTGCCGGGGGACGATGCCGCGGACCCGGAAGGCCACCAGGCCACCGCAGCCGGTGAGCGGTGGCAGCGCCACGCCGGGTCGGCCGTCGGCGTCGGGTCGCAAGGGAGCGGGGCCGTCCAGGACCCGGTCACCGTCGAGGAGATCGACCTGCCGCGCCCGTTCCACCACGTACCGATCAGCTCCCGGTGTCGGCTCCCAGCGCAGCTCGATCCACCCTTGCGCCCGCTGGCGCGGCGGCGCGAGGACCGGCGCCGATGGGGGCGGGTCGAGCTCCTCGGTCACCTCCCTCCATCCGGGGTGCGCCGCGTCGGGCACCGTCAGCAGGGTCGCCTCGCCGATCGGCAGCACGGCGTGCAGGCCGCGGAGCCGCAGGGGCTGCTGCCTGGACGCCCGGGTGTCGGCACGGGCCAGCAGCTCGGGGCCCGTGGCACCCCGCAGGTCGGCGTCGAGGAACAGCTCGGCCGCGAAGGCGGTCAGCCCGGCGCGCGCACGCGCGCTGCCGGGTGCGGTGTCGGAGACGGGCGCGACCGCGGTCTCCA
>SKTN01000048.1 GCA_007117945.1 Nitriliruptoraceae bacterium
AGGTGGAGCGAAGTGGTGCGCCGGGTTCAGCCCGCGTCCTCGGCCAGGCGCAGCACGCCACCGACCCACAGGGACCGCAGGGTGCGCACCACCGCCGCGGGGTCCCCGTCCCGTGCGCCGGTCACCCCCTGGGTGACGGCCCCCTCCACCATCGCCACCAACGCCCCCGCCGCCAGGGTGGGATCGTGGGTGGTGCCGGTCAGCGCCGGCGCGAGCACCTCCGCGACCCGGCCGACGTACCCACCACGGACCTCCGTGAGCCGTGCGGCGAAGTGGGCGTCGTTGGCACTGGCCTCGAGCCACACCCGCACGACGTCCGCGTGCTCGGCGAACACCCGCACGAACCGGCCGATGACCGCCTCGATCGCGGCCTGCCCGTCGGGTCCGTCCCAGGGTTCGTCCACCACCGCCTGCAGCTGCGCCGCGGCGGTGTCGATCAGGGCGTCGAGGATGGCGGCCTTGTTCTCGAAGTAGGTGTAGAAGGTGCCGTGGCTCACGCCCGCAGCCGCCACGATGTCCTCGATGCGGGCGGCGCCGAACCCCCTGGCCGCCATCACCTGACGGGCCGCCTCCAGCAACCGGCCACGGGTGCGCTCCCCGCGACTCGTACGGCGCGCCGGCCCCCCTCGGTCCCCGGCCACCCGCACGCCCCTCCGTCGCGTCGGCGCTGACGCTACCCCAGACCTGACGCCGGCGTCAGGTCCGTGAGGCCCGCAGCGTGCCACCTCGGCGTCGGTACCCTCGACGCCGCGCCCGCCACGTCCACGCCGAACCATGTGCCGTGGCGCCCAGCCCCTGCGATCCGGGAGCACCAGTGACGAGCACCGAGCAGGTCGGGACGCAGGCGCTCGACCTCCACCGCGTGGCGGGCACCCTGCAGGCGATCGAGGGCAACATCCAGCGGGTGATGCGCGGCAAGGACCGCGTCGTGCGGCTCGCGCTGATCACCCTGCTCGCCGAGGGCCACCTGCTGGTGGAGGACGTCCCCGGCGTCGGCAAGACCCTGCTGGCCAAGGCCCTGGCCCGCTCCATCGACTGCTCGGTGTCGCGCGTGCAGTTCACGCCCGACCTGCTGCCCTCGGACGTCACGGGCGTGACCGTCTACGCCCCCGACACCGGCGCCTTCGCCTTCCGGCCCGGACCGATCTTCGCCAACGTCGTGCTGGGCGACGAGATCAACCGCGCCGGTCCCAAGACCCAGTCCGCGCTGCTCGAGGCGATGGAGGAGCGCACCGTCACCATCGACGGCACGACCCACCAGCTCGCCCGGCCCTTCATGGTCATCGCCACCCAGAACCCCATCGAGCTCGAGGGCACCTACCCCCTGCCCGAGGCCCAACGGGACCGGTTCCTGATGCGCATCGCGATCGGCTACCCCCACGCCGATGACGAGCTCGAGATCGTGCGCACCCACGGGGCGACGGACCGCCTCGCCGAGCTCGGACCCGTCGCGGATACCGGCGCGGTGATGGAGGCGGTCCACACGATCCGTGAGGTGCGGGTCAGCGAGCCGATCGAGCGCTACCTGATCGCGGTCTGCCGGGCGACGCGCAACCACCGTGACGTCGAGCTCGGCGCGTCCCCGCGCGCGTCCCTGGCGCTGCTGCGGGCCGTGCGGGTGGCGGCCGCCATCGACGGCCGCGACCACGTCGTCCCCGACGACGTCAAGGCCCTGGCCGGTCACGTGCTGCCCCACCGCCTGATCCTCCGACCCGACGCGGAACTGGCCGGGACGACCGCCCTGGACGTCATCGCCGACATCCTGTCGGGCATGCCCGCACCCACGGAGTGAGCCCGTGACCCGTCGTGGCGTCGGCACGCTGGTCGCGGTCGTGGGGCTGTGGCTCGCCGCGCGCACCTTCGGCGTCGCCCAGCTGCACACCGCCGCGGTGGCCCTGCTGGCGCTGCTGGCCGGCGCGGCCGTGTGGATCGTGTTCCTGCCCCTGCGGCTCGAGGTGGATCGCAGCGTCGAGCCGAGCGTGGTCGACCACGGCGGACGGGCACGCGTCCACCTGCTGGTCCGCAACCTCGGTGCGGTCCCCAGCCCCGCCGCCTGGCTGGAGGACGCGGTGCCGCCCGCCCTCGGCCAGCCGCCGAGCTTCCGCGTCCCCGTGCTGCGTCCCCACCGCATGCTGGACCTCACCTACGAGCTCGAGGGCGTCCACCGCGGGCGGTTCCGGATCGGCCCCCTGACCGCCACCATCCGCGATCCCTTCGGCATGGTGCAGCGCCGGCGCACCCTGGAGGTCCGTGACACCTTCACGGTGCTGCCCCAGGTGTGGCCCCTGCCCGCCGGTGCCCCCCTGGGCGGCGCCAGCGGCTCCGTGGCCTCGGGGCCGCGCCGCCCCACGACCCATGGCGACGAACTCGCCGACATCCGCGAGTACGTGCGCGGTGACGACCTGCGCGCGGTGCACTGGGCCTCCACGGCCCACCGCGGCAAGCTCATGGTGCGCCGCGCCGAGGAGGCGACCTCACCCCGCGCCACGATCCTCCTCGATGTCCGGCGGGACCGCCACCGCGGCACCGGACCCGCCGCCAGCTTCGAGGTGGCGGTCGCCACGGCAGCCAGCGTGGCCCACCACCTCGGCGCACGGGGACGGGTGGTCGCCCTGCTCGACCGCCCCCTGGTCCACGCGCCGGCGCCCCAGCCCGCCGCCGCCTGGATGCCGGTGCTCGCGGACCTCGAACCCGTCGAGGTCGACCTCACCGCGCTGCTGCGCCAGGTCGCCACGGGCACGTCCGGCGAGGGGACGCTGGTCGCGGTGGTGACCCCGCCCGATCCCGAGGAGCTGCGCGCCCTGGTACGGGCCGGTCGCGGCGCCGCCAGCCGGCTCGCCGTGGTACTCGACACCGGCAGCTTCGCCGGGAGCGCCACGCCGGATCCCACCGCCCTCCAGGCGATCGCGGGGCTGAGGGCCGCGGGCTGGCGGGCGACCCTGGTGCGCTCCGGGGAACCGGTCCCGGAGCGGTGGCAGGAGCTCCTCGGCCGGGGACGCAGCGCCGCCACCCCCGTCGGCGGGACGGTGGGCTGATGCGCCGCGACGGCCTCCTGACCCTGCTGCTGGCCCTGGTGCTGCTCACCACGGTGCCCGCCTACGACCGGGTGTTCACCGACGACGCCTGGCGGGGTGCGCCCCTCGGTGCCGCGCTCCTGGCCCTGGTGATCGCCGGGCTCGCCCGACGGCTGCGCCTGCCCACCTGGGTGGCACTACCCCTTGCCCTCGGCAGCACGGTCCTGGCGCTGCCCTGGCTGCTCGGGGTCCACGTCGGCTGGCGCGAGGACGTGGTCGGCCAGCTCGAGGTGCTGCGCGCCACCTTCGCCGACGGGCTGGTGTCCCTGGCCGCTGAACCCTCCCCCGCCGAGCCACTGGTCGGCCTGGTGCTGCTGGTGACCATCGGCTACGGCTGCGTGGCGGTGCTGGCCCACGAGATCATCGTGCGCAGCGGTCACGCTGCACCCGGCCTGGTGATGATCGCGGTCCTGTGGACCGTGCCCCTGGCCATCCCCACCTCCGCTGACGATGGGTGGCTGGTGGTGGTGCCCTTCCTGGCGGCGACGGGGACCCTGCTGCTGGCGAGCGTGAACCTGCCCCGCGAGGGACCCGGCGCCATCCCGCTGCCGGCGAGTGGCCTGGCGCTCGGGGCCGCGGCGATCGCCGTGGCCGTGGCCGCACCCTGGCTGCTGCCCGCTCAGGGGCAGGATCCCTGGTTGGCGCTCGGTTCGAGCACCCAACCCCGCGGGTACCAGCCCATCGTGGACATCACCAACCGGCTGGGCTCGCCCGAGGAGCGCGAGGTGCTGCGGGTGCGGGCCTCCCAGCGCAGCTACCTGCGACTGGCGGGGTTGGACAGCTTCGACGGTGGGACCTGGCGGCTGGGTCCCGGTGACGGCGCCACCTACCGGCCCGACCCCGGCGCGCTGTTCCCCGCCGACCAGCCCCTGCCTCCCGAGGAGCCCGCCGCCAGCACCCAGCTGGTCGAGGTGGACGTCGAGGTGCTGGAGCTCGAGAACATCTACGTGCCCCTGCCCTACCAGCCCGTGGAGGTCCTCGGTCCGATCCGCGACCAGATGGTCTGGTCCACCGAGGGCGGCTTCCTGGCCACCTGGGACCGCGCCGAGGCCGTGGGCGAGACCATCGGCATCCGCCAGGGCTCCGCCTACCGGGTGCTGGCCGAGCGGCCCGATCCGAGCTTCGAGGAGCTCGCCGCCGTGGACTTCCCCGAGGAGGTGCTGGCGGACCACACCCAGCTGCCCCGCGACTACCCGGAGCTCGGTGCCGTGGCCGAGGAGGTGTACACGGCGGCGGAGGCGGACACCGTGGTGGAGCAGGCGCTGGCCCTGCAGTCCTGGTTCGTGGGTCCCGAGGGCGGGTTCACCTACGACCTCGACGTCCCCGCCCTGCGCGGCGACGACGCCCTGACCGAGTTCGTCCTCGAGGACCGCGTCGGGTACTGCGAGTACTTCGCCACGGCCATGGCCGTGATGCTGCGCGAGACGGGGATCCCCGCGCGGGTCGCCGTGGGCTTCCTCCCGGGCGAGCGCGTCGAGCAGGCCGACCCGCAGGCCGAGATCGCGCTGGACGAGTACCTGGTCACCACCGGTGACGCCCACGCGTGGGTGGAGGTGCTGTTCCCCGGGTACGGATGGATCACCTTCGAACCGACCCCGCGCTCCGATGACTCCCACATCCTGCCCCGTGCCGACGACCTCGCACCGATCGAGAACGAGGCCGAGCGCGCGGAGCGCGAGGGCGCTGACGCCCTCGACGACCTCGAGGGGCCCGACGCCGACACCGAGGTCCCCGAACTCCCCGAACAGCAGCTGCCCGAGGAGGGTGAGGACGGTGCCGCCGCCGACCAGGCAGCCGCTGGTGGCGAGGACGGCGCCGGCGCGAACCCGTGGGTGGTGCTGGCCCTGCTGCTCGCACCCGTCGTGGTGGTGCTCCTGGCCCGGGTCGGCCAGCGCGCAGCGGTCGGCCGCCAGCTCGGCGACGATCCGCGGGGAGCGGTGCTCATGGCCCAGCGCCGCCTCTACGCCGCCGCACGCCGGGTCGGGCTGGAACGCCGAGCGCACGAGACCACCCGTGAGGTGATCGCCCGCTGGGAGGCCGAGGGCCGCATCGACCGCGGCCGGGGTGCGGTCGCGGGCACCGTCCAGGCAGCGGCCTTCGATGGTGAGCTCGACGCGGACCGTGCCAGCGCGGCCGTGGCGACCCTGGACCGGATGGCGGAGGAGCTGACCGGACGGGTCCCCCGCCGTGAGCAGGTCCTGGTGCCCCTCCGGCGCGTGGTCGCGGGTGTCACCCGGGGCGTGGAGCGACTCCGGGAGGGCTGGCGGCTGCGGTGACCCCGTGGCGCATCGGCAGCGACCCGGTGCCGTGGCCGCACGGCCGCTGCCGCGGGGCCGCCGTCCTCACGCCACGCTGCTGCTGCGGCCCGTCAGGTGCGGTCGTCGGGGGGGACGAAGGCCTGCTCCTGCTCACCCGAGGTGCGCCGCGAGGCGACCCCGAGGATGATGCCGACGAGCAGCAGCACGAACCCGACGGCGGGGACGATGAGGTTCCAGGGACTGGACAGGAAGGCCAGCGACAGCACGGAGACGATACCGAGGAAGCCCAGCACGACGGCCAGGCGTTGCTGCCCCACCCGGGAGACGCCGAGCTTGCGGCGTGCCCGTGACGCGAAGCGGGGATCCTCCGCGGCGAGCTGACGCTCGATCTCCGCGAGGACGTTCTCCTCGTGCTCGGAAAGCGGCATGTCCTCATCGCCCTGCTCGGGTGCCTCGACTGTACCCATGGGTTCGGTGCCGCGCAGCCGCGTGGACACCCAACGGCGGTGGACCGCACGAGGTGAGCGGGCTGCGCGCCCGACCGAACCGCGACCGGCCCGACTCCGAGGTGTCGGCCCGGCGTGGTGCGCTGCGGGGGGCGCCGCCGTCGGGCGGTGACCGGCGCCCGCCGAGCCGCGAGGTGCGTGGCCGGCTGGTGGTCGATCCCCGGGGTGCGTGGCCGGCTGGTGGTCGATCCCCGGCGTGCGCCGCCAGCGTGTGGTCGCTACCTGGGCCAGCGCCCAGGTCCGAACCACGCGAGCGGTGGACCGCGGCCATCACCCGCCGCAGGTGGCCGATCCCTGGGCCAGCGCCCAGGTCCGAACCACGGGGAGCCGCCGCCCACGCCCTCCGCCGCGGTCAGCGCCCCTCGAACCGGGGCTCGCGGCCCTCGAGGTGCGCCGTGACCGCCTCGCGCACGTCGGGACCCGCGACGGCGGCCTCCTGCGCGGCGATCTCCGCCGCCAGGGCCTCGGTGCGTTCGCGCAGCAGGTTCTCCCGGACCAGCCGCGGGATGCGCCGCACGCTGCCCGGACCCGCTGCCCAGCGCGCGGCGTGCTCGTGGGCGGCCGCCTGCGGGTCCTCGGCGGGCAGGGCCAGCTCGGCGAAACCCGTGGCCAGCGCCTCCTCGGCGTCGAAGCGGCGCGCGGTCATGGCCAGCTCCGTGGCCCGGCCCATGCCGACCAGGCGGGGCAGCCGGTAGGTGCCGCCGAGATCCGGCACCAGTCCCCACCGCGCCTCGAGCACCGCCATCGAGGCGGAGGGCGCCACCGCCCGCAGGTGGCAGGCGGCCGCGAGCTGGATCCCCCCACCGAGGCAGTGGCCCTCGATGGCCGCGAGCACAGGGACGTCGAGCTCCTCGTAGGCGGTGAAGGTCGCCTGGAGCCGCGCGATCATGGTGGGATCCAGGCCCTCGCCGAGGAGCCCGCCGAGGGTGGCGAGGTCGAGGCCGGCGGAGAAGGTCCCCCCCTCCCCGGCGACCACCACCGCACCGACCTGCGTGTCCGACTGGATCCTGGCCGCCTGCTCGGCGAGCTGGGCGAACACCTCGAGGTCCATCGCGTTGCGCTTGTCGGGTCGGTCGATCGTGACGTGGGCGACCCGGTCGGTCACCTCGTAGCGGACCTCGCTCACCTGCTGCTCCTGGCCGTGCGGTGCGGGCGGGGGACCCCGCAGAGGCTAGGAGCGCCGGCGATAGCCTCGGTCATCGCGGGGCGCACGATGCCGGACGGCGCTGCCCCTACGGCGAGCCACTGATCGGGTGGGGAGGGCACGGTGCTGGAACGCGAGTGGGTGTCGGTGCGCGACCCCGAGGACGATCGACGGCGCTACACCTTCGACGTCTCCTTCCTCCTGTCCTCCTACCTGTGCATCTACGGCCAGGGCTGCGAGGGGGTGCATCCCGGCGCCCAGGACCCGGCGATCGGCTGCTGCGTCCACGGCGCCTACCTCAACGAGGACGACGACGCGGCCGGCCTCGAGGCCCTGGTCGCCGAGCGGCTCGACGCCACCTCGATGCAGTTCCACGCCGAGGCGGTGCGCGGTGGGGTGTGCACCACCGACGAGGACGGTGAGGTGCTCACCCGTGTCGTCGAGGGCGGGTGCATCTTCGCCAACCGCACCGGCTTCGGCGGCGGGATCGGCTGCGCCCTGCACCACCTCGCCGAGGACGAGGGCGTGCACCACACCACCTACAAGCCCACGGTGTGCTGGCAGGTCCCGCTGCACCGCACCATCGAGGAGCTCACCGCCAACGACGGCGGCACCCTGGAGGTCCACACCATCGCCGCCTACGAGCGGGGCCACTGGGGCGAGGGTGGCGCGGACTTCGGCTGGTGGTGCCTGGACGACGAGGTGGCCTTCGTCGGCCGCGATCCCGTCTACCGGTCGATGGAGGTGGAGCTGCGCCTGATGGTGGGCGACGCGGTCTACGAGGAGCTCGCCGACCACCTCGACACCCGGCGCCGTCAGCGCAGCCGGGTACGGTTCCTGCCCCTGGTGTGACCCGCGCGGCGGCTCAGGCGTCCGGCTGCCCGGTGCTGCGGTCCTCCCTGCGCGGCGCGACCTGCGCGGGGTCCTCCTGCTCGTCGAGCAGGGCCGCGTAGGACACGCCGATGCCCTGGAAACGCTCCGCGACCGAGTCCGCGATCCGCTCCACCCGTTCCCACCGAGGATCGGCGAGCCGGTGGGTGACCGCAGGGCCGGGACCCTCCTCGGCGGCGGCACCGTCGGTGTCGAGGGTGAGCTGGCGGGCCCCGTCACCGTCGCCGAGGTTGGACACCCCGACCCCCAGCAACCGGACCCTGGCGCGCTCGAGCCGCAGCCCCGCGAGCAGGTCCAGGGCGATGGTCGCCACGTCACGGGTGCGGTCGGTGGGCGCCGGCAGGGTGCTCGAGCGGGTGAGGGTCTCGAAGCTGTCGAAGCGCACCTTCAGGGTGATGGTGCGACCCGCCACCCCCGAGGCCCGCAGCCGTCGGCCGACGGTCTCGCTGAGCCCGAGCACCTGCCGCTCGAGCTCCGCGGGATCGTCGACGTCGTGGTCGAAGGTGCGCTCACCGGAGATCGAGCGGGCCGGCTCGCTCGGGTGCACCCGACGGGGGTCGATCCCCCGGGCCAGCTGGTGGAGCTGGCTGCCGAGCGCCTCGCCCACCACCCGCTGCAGGGTCCGCAGCTCCGCGTCAGCGAGCTGACCGACGGTGCGGTAGCCGAAGCTCTCCAGGCGCTCCACGGTCCGCGGCCCCGCACCCCACAGATCGCTGACGGGCAGGGGTCGCAGGCGCGCGACCACCTCGGCGGCAGGCCAGTGGACGAGCCCGTCGGGCTTGGCCCGGTCGGAGAGCAGCTTGGCCACCGACTTCGTGGGCCCGACCCCCACGGAGCAGGGCAGACCGACCTCCTCGCGCACCCGGCTGCGGATCAGCTCCCCGATGGCCGGCGGCTCGCCGAACAGCCGTACCGCCCCACCGACGTCGAGGAACGCCTCGTCCAGGGACAGGGGCTCGACCAGGGGCGTGACGTCCGCGAGGATCGCCATCACCTCCCGGGACACCTCGCGGTACCGGTCGAAGCGGTTGCTGACGATCACCAGGTCGGGGCACAGCCGGCGGGCACGGACCATGGGCATCGCGGAGTGGATACCGAAGCGACGCGCCTCGTAGGAGGCTGCCGCCACGACCCCGCGGCCACCGGCGCCGCCCACCACCACGGGCCTGCCGCTGAGCGTCGGATCGTCACGCTGCTCCACGGAGGCGTAGAAGGCGTCCATGTCGACGTGCAGGATCGGTTCGGGGTGCCGTGGGTGCACGCCGCGACCTCCTCCCGCCGCACGAGGACGTTCCGAACGAGCGTTCGCTACCAGGGTAGCGTCGCGGGGCCACCGGGGGTCGGGTTGGCTCGGCGCGTGCGCGCTGCGTAGCGTCCCCGCCCCCGGGTCGCGGGCACCGCGCGCGGGCCCGCCCCCTCCCCGGAGCTCACCGTGCCGATCGACGCCGTCCCCGACCATGTCGCTGCCGCCGTGCCCTCGATCGATGCGGCGGCGGCGCGCTGGATCGACCAGCTCGGGGGCGGCTGGCTGATGCCGAGCTGGGCGGCACCGGGCAGCGACTTCGCCACCCGCCAGGCGCGGTTCACCGGCGGCGCCAAGCTGGAGCTGCTGGAGCCCCGGGCCGCGGACGGCTTCGCCGCCCGGTTCCTCGAGCGCCACGGCGCCGTGGTCCACCACGTGACGCTGAAGGTCCCCCAGCTGCTGCCGGCGGTGGCGACCCTCGAGGAGGCCGGCCTCGACGTGGTCGACGTCGCCGCCGACAACGCCTACTGGCACGAGGCGTTCCTGCGACCGTCCCAGGTCGGCGGCCTGATCGTGCAGGTGGCCTGGGCCCAGCACGACGACGAGGGTTGGGCGGCCGTGCTCGGGACCACGCCCGAGGACCCACGACCCGACGCGGCACGCCTGCTGGGCCCGCGGCTGGCCCACCCGGACCTGCAGGCCGCGGCCCGGGTGTGGGAGCTCCTCGGCGCCGAGGTGGCCCGCGACGGTGAGGTCCTGACGGTGCGCTGGCCGGGCGCACCCCTGGACATCGAGGTGGTGGCGGGGGAGCGGGCGGGACCCGTGGGCCTGCGGATGTCCGGCAGCACCGCCCTGCCCGCCGATGCGCGCCACGGTCCGGCGGTGCTGGTCGGCTAGCTCACGCGGGGGTCGGCTGCTCCCCGAGCAGGGCGATCAGCGCCACGTCGTGCCGGCGGACGACCGGGACGAAGGGCTGCAGCAGCCGAAGGTCCCCTCAACCGTGGCCCCTCGCATCTGCCGGACCCGAGGGGCCACCCGTAGCGTCTCGCTCAACGTGCTACCGGCAACCCCGGCCCGCACGTCACCGGACCCGAGTCGTGCCGAACAGGAGAACCCATGGCGCTCGCCGAGCTGATCGAACAGACCCGCACCGCCCTGGCCGCGAACCCCGGGGCGGGTGCGGCGACCTTCCGTACCACCTCACGTCTGGTCGGGGTCACCGAGGTGGCCAACACCGCCCGTGGCCACACCTTCACGGCGGACGAACCGCCGAGCCTGGGCGGCAGCGATGCCGCCGCCAACCCCGTCGAGTACGTGCTGGGAGCCCTCGGGTCCTGCCAGGCCATCACCTTCCGGGTGTGGAGCGAGGCGCTGGGCATCCCCTTCGACGAGGTGGAGGTCCGCGTCGAGGGCGACCTGGACGTCCGCGGCTTCTTCGGCGTCGATGACACCGTTCCTGCCGGCTGCGGGGAGATCCGCGTGCGCGCCCGGCTCCGCGGAAGCGCGTCGCCGGAGCGCTACGCCGAACTGCACGCTGCCGTGGAGGAGCACTGCCCGGTCCAGGACATGCTCACGGGCGTGACGATCAAGTCGGAGCTCGAGCTGCGGTGAGGAGGCTCACCCCCAGCCGGCCAGCTCCACGGCCTCGGTGAGGGAGGCGGCGACGGGGAAGCCCGTCGCCGCCAGCTCGTGGCGGGGGTGGGAGCCACCGTCGTAGAGCACGCAGGCGACGCCGACGTGTGCAGCCGCGGCGGCGTCGTCCTTCGCGTCGCCGATCACCAGCACCTCGGTGGGGGCACCGCCGTTGGCAGCGGCGACCCGTTCGAGGTGTGCCTCGAGGTAGGGGGCCTTGCGGCCGCCGCCATCGCCCCGCAGGCCATCCACACGGATGAACCGGTCCGCGATCGCGTGACGCTCGACCAGGGGCAGCAGGTACTCGTGGGGGTACATCGACAGCAGGGACTGGCTGGCGCCAGCCCGGTCGGCGCGTCCGAGGGCCTCGTCGGCGTCCGTGGCCAGTCGCGCGTCGACGATGGCCTCCCGGTAGCCGGTGTGGAAGGCCTCGTCGATCAGCTCCCACTCGTCGGGCTCGATCGGCCGGCCGAAGAGCCGCTCGTAGAACACCTGCACGGGCCGGGTGTAGAGACGCTGGTAGGTGTCCTGGTCGGTGGGCGGCAGGCCGGCAGCGGCCAACGCCACGTTCAACCCCGCGATGACCATGGGCTGGTCGTCGAAGAGGGTGCCGTTCCAGTCCCAGACGATGTGTGGTCGCATGCGCCCGAGGCTACCGGGGTACCTCGGGGTCAGAACCTGACGGCGGCGAACGCCAGCGACGCGGCGGTGAAGATCGCGCCGATCATGGAGAAGAACAGCAGCCGGTTCTGCGCGATGATCTGCGCACGGAACTCCGCGACCAGCCGGTGCTCGAGGGCGAGCATCCGGGAGTCGATGCGCTCCTCCAGGGAGCGCAGGTCATCGCGTGTCGCGACCTGGTCCCACGGCCGCGGGGGTAGCTGGTCCATCAGCGTCCTCGCCGGGTCTGCACCGATGACCTGCTCGAGCGCACGGAACAGCTCGTGCCGGTCGTGCTCGCTGGTCTGCATGATGCCGGGCTCCCGCTGACGGGGCAACGAGCATGCAGCATCGCAGGCGCAACTGCCGACGCGCGCTTGGGGTCGTCGCGCCCTGTGGACAGGCTCACCGGGCGCCGCGGCCGAACTCGCTGACGCTCAAGCCCCGCGGGCGTGGGGCGCCGGTGCGCTCGTGAGGTGCGGGCGTGCCGCGCTCCGCCAGCGCGTCGTCCAGCCACCCCTCCTGCCACGCCCGCCACAGGCGTGAGAGGTCCCACGCCCGGGTGCCGGTCACCGTGGCACCGCGGTTGCCGCGCCGGCTGATCCGCCCCTCGGCGACCAGCAGCCAGGCGTGCAGCACCGTCCACGCGCAGTCGTCGAGGTTGCGCTCGAAGTAGGTGGTCTGGGTCTGGCCGGTGCGGTCGTCCAGGGACAGGAACAGCACGCGCTGCCCCGAACGCTGCGCCGGGGACTGCACCGCCACCTTCACCCCCGCCACCCGCACCGTGGACTGGGTCCGGCAGGCGCCGAGGTCACAGGCACGGGTGACCCCGAGCACCTCGAGCAGCGGCTCGTAGAAGCTGACCACGTGCCGGGAGACGTCCATGCCCGTGGCGGCGAGCTCGGCGCGCACCCGATCCGACTCACGGTCCTCGGGCAGCACCGGGGTGTGGTCGGCGTGCAGGTCCAGGGCGGTCTGCTCACCGCGCGGAGCGCCCCCGTCCACTCCTCCGCCACCGGACACGCCACCACCTCGCCGTCGCCCCCGACGGTCCCGCCACAGCTCCTCCACCGCCAGGGTCAGGGCGCGTCGTCCCGATGGCCCCCCACGGCGCCCCACCCCCGCCAGAGCGTCGAGGGCGCCGGCATCCACCAACGCCGTGGCCGTGGGCCGTGACAGCCCGCCGCGGGCCTGCAGGTCCTCCAGCGAGGTGAAGGGTCGCTCTCCCGTGAGCGCCGCCAGCTCCGCGTCGGTGCTCCCGGCCACGTCGCGCAGCCCGACCCGCACGGCGTAGCGGTAGCCGTGTCCGGCCTCGCCGGCATCGATGCCGGAGGGTGGGATCGGGCGCGGCTC
>SKTN01000031.1 GCA_007117945.1 Nitriliruptoraceae bacterium
CGGCGGGAACGGGCGCCGGCGGCGCGGTCCAACCGATCGCGCCAGACAGCACGCCGCCCGACTCACCGCTCGCGCAGGCAGCGCAGCAGGCCACCGCCGACCACGACGGCTACAACTGGGGCTACGACCCCTACCACTGGCTGGTTCCTGAGGGGTCCTACGCCACCGATCCCGAGGGCCCCACCCGCATCCGCGAGGTCCGTGAACTCGTCGCTGCGGTCAACAAGCTGGGGCTCAGGGTCGTGGTCGATGTGGTCTTCAACCACACCCACCGAGCGGGCCGCCACCCCTACAGCGTGCTGGACCGCATCGTCCCCGGCTACTACCACCGGCTCGACGACCTCGGACGGGTGACGACCTCCACGTGCTGCCCCAACACCGCCACCGAGCACGCCATGATGGAGCGGCTCATCACCGACGCGGTGCTCACCTGGGCGCGGGCCTACCGCGTGGACGGCTTCCGGTTCGACCTGCTTGGCCACCACCCCGCAGCCCAGGCCCGCCGGCTGCGCGCCGCCCTCGACCGGCTCACCCTGGAGCGGGACGGCGTCGACGGCCGGTCCATCGTGCTCTACGGCGAGGGCTGGGAGTTCGGCGAGGTGGCCGGCGACGCCAGGTTCCTGCAGGCCACCCAACGCGGACTGGCCGGCAGCGGCATCGGGACCTTCGACGACCGGTTGCGCGACGCGGTCAGGGGCGGCAACCACGTCGGCCCACGGCAGGAGCAGGGCTTCGCCTCCGGGTTGTGGTGGGAGCCGAACGAGGGCGTGCACGCGACGACGGACGCCAGCGCAACGCGGGACACCTCCGCTTCGCCTCGTGACGTACCACCCCTCGGCGGCCCGTCGCCTTCCGACCCGGAACACAAACCTCAACCTCAACGTGAGACTCAGCGTTGGATCGCACTGCACCTCACCGAACGGGTGATGCTCGGCGTCGCCGGCAACCTCGCCGAGCTCCCCATCCCCTGCACCGACGGCCAGCTCCGCCGGGGCCGGGAGATCCCCTACGGCGGCACGGGTGCCGGCTACGCCCGCCGGCCCCAGGACCAGGTCGCCTACGTCGCCGCCCACGACAACGAGACGCTGTTCGACGCCCTCGCCGCGAAGCTGCCGACGGCTACCTCGATGGAGGATCGCGTCCGGATGCAGGTGGTGGCCCTGGCGACCGTGCTCCTCGGCCAGGGCACGCCCTTCCTCCACGCCGGCTCCGAGCTGCTGCGTTCCAAGTCTCTCGACCGCGACTCCTACCGGTCTGGACGGGTGTTCAACGCCATCGATTGGACGGCGCGCACCACCCGATGGGGCATCGGCGTGCCCCCGGTGGGCTCCAACCCTGACGAGCGCGCCCTCCTCGCCCATCTGCTGCGCACCATCCCCCCACCGGGCCCCGCGCACATCGCCACCTGCCGGGACCGCACCCTCGAGTTGCTGCGGATCCGGGCGACCTCGCCGCTGTTCGGCCTGCCCAACGCCGAGGCGGTGCTCGCCGCCCTGCGCTTCCGGCTGACGGGACCGGACGCGGTCCCGGGGGTGGTGGCGTGGTCGCTGCAGGGCGAGGCCGGCCGCGCCGACCACGACCTGCTGCTCGCGATCAACGCCACCCCCCGCGAGCTCCGGGCCCCGCTCGGCGAGGAGCCCCATCCGCTGCGTCACGGGCAGCGGCCGGGCAGCTGGCGGCTGCACCCGGTACTGGCACGCTCCGTCGACCCGGTCAGCCATCGATCCCAGGTCGAGGGTGAGGTGCTCGTCGTGCCCGCACGGACCGTCGCCGTGTTCCAGCGTGGCGCGACAGGCTGACGTCGAGGTGGAGGGTTCCCGATGACCGGCGATGCCACGGCCCGCGCCACGGCGCCCCGGAAGAGCGGCTCGACCCCGTCCGGTAGGGCGTCGCACACCGGTGCGCACATCGCCCTGGTGGCCCTGCTGGTGGGTGTGCTGGCGATCCCGGCAACGCTGCTGGCGACGGGTACAGCTCCGAGCCTCGATCAAGAGTCGAGGGTAGGCGGCGAGGGGTGGGATGCGGCCGCCTCCGGGGACTGGCCCGCCGATGCCGTGCTCTACCACGTGTTCGTCGACCGCTTCGCCGACGGCGATGCCCCCGAGACGCAGGTGGCCGGCCATCCCGACGATCCCGACTACGCCGGGGCGCTCACCGACTGGATGGGTGGTGATCTGGCGGGTATCGAGGCACGGCTGGACCACATCGTCGCCACGGGGGCCAACACCCTCTGGGTCTCCCCCGTCAACACCGGGCCGGCCTTCCACGGCTACCACCCGACGGACCTGCTGGACGTCGACCCCCGCTTCGGAGACGTCGACAGGCTGCACAGGCTGGTCGACGCAGCCCAGGCGCGTGGGGTCAAGGTGGTGTACGACCTCGTCCTCAACCACACCTCGAACCTGCACCCGTGGTTCGTCGAGGCGCAGGAACGGTGTGAGGGCAGCCCCTTCGTCGACTGGTACCGGTTCAGCGACTGCCCCGACGACTACGCCGCCTTCGCGGGGCTGCCGGAGCTGCCCCAGCTCGACCTCGACCATGCCCCGGCGCGCGAGTACGTGTTCGATGAGGTCCTGCCCTTCTACCTCGACGATGTCGGCGTCGACGGCTTCCGGCTCGACCACGTCGAGGGGCCGTCGCGCGACTTCTGGCGCGCCTTCGATGCGGAGCTCGCCGAGCGGTGGCCCGACACCCTGGTCATCGGTGAGGTGTGGGCGCAGCCGGCCACGATCGACAGCTATGGCGACGTGCTGGACGCCGCCACGGCGTTCCCCTTCCGCGACCGGCTACTCGCCACCTTCGCGCGGGGCGGGGACGCCCGGGCAGTGGCCATGCCCGTCGCGGGTTGGCTGGATGCGGAGGGACTGCCGGACCCCTCGCTGCCGCGCCGCCAGACCTACGTGTCCTCCCATGACCAGCCGCGGTTCGCCCACGAGGCCGGGGGCGATCTGGACCGGCTGGCGGCCGCCTACGCGGCGATCCTGACGGCACCAGGCCTGCCCACCGTCTACTACGGCGACGAGGTCGGCATGGCGCAGACCGACGCCCTGCCTCCTGGCGCGGACTTCGCTGACCGATGGTTCCGGGAGCCGATGCCCTGGGACCGGGATGTCTGGCCGGTGTGGGACGAGGCGACCTTCGACCGGGTCTCGGCCTTCGCACGGGCGCGCACGGTGGAACCGGCCCTGCACTCGGGCCGCTACCTCGAGGTCGTCGGCGAGGGGGCCGTCTGGGTCTTCGAACGTCTGCACCGCGAGCACCGGCTGCTGGTCGCGATCAACACCTCCGAGGTGGCGGCAGACCTGACCGAGGCACTCACCGACGCCGGGTGGGGCGATGTCGGGCTGCTCGAGGACGCCGAGGTGGTGGTCAGGCTCGGAGGGGTCGCCTCCGACGACAGCGGCGATGAGGGTGCCGGCGAGGGTGCCGCGGACGAGGGCAGCGGCGCTGACGATGCGGCATCGGCGGTGCAGCAGCTGCCGGGCCTGGACGCCGTGGTGCTGCGCCTGCCGGCGGCACCCGTCGACTAGC
>SKTN01000367.1 GCA_007117945.1 Nitriliruptoraceae bacterium
CCGTGGTCGTCGGTGCCGGTCGGTCCGGCCGCTGTCGCTGCCTGGCGATGGACGCAAGAGTATCCGAACAGGCGTTCGATACCAAGCCATCGATCCCGGCGTTGTGGACAACGGCGCGACCGCGGTCCCGCGATGAGCGGCGAGCAGCACCAGCCAGCGCGCAGCCCGCTGCGACACCGCCCACACCACCAGGGTGAGACCCGCGACGACGACGAGCAGCCGCAGCGCGTCGATGCCACCGGGCACCAGCAGGGTCACGGTCGTCGTGCCACCGACACCAACCAGCGCCGCCGGGAGCCATCGCTGACGGCCGTGAGCGGGGCCCCGTGGCTCGGTCGTGGGCGCCAGCCATGGTGGCAACCTCCGCGCGACGGCCCGCGCAGCGTGCCAGGCTGGCAGCCGACCGGCCTCTGCGGCGCGCATCCCTCGTGGCCGACCCCACCGGAGGCACACCCCGATGACCCGTACCGTCACCGCCGCCAGCGCGAAGTGCGACTCCGACCTCGACGTCGTGATCGTCGGCGGCGGCATCGTCGGGCTGGCCACGGCGCACCGACTCCTCGACACCCACCCCGACCTCGAGGTGGCGGTGCTCGAGGCCGCCGAGGACGTCGGCCAGCACCAGTCGGCACGCAACTCCGGGGTCCTGCACGCCGGCCTCTACTACCGACCAGGATCGGCCAAGGCCCGCTGGAGCCGGGCCGGCAAGCCGCTCCTCGAGCGCTTCTGCGCCGAGCACGGGGTCCCCTTCGAGCGCACCGGCAAGGTGGTGGTCGCCGTCGACCGCGAGGAGCTCCCGGCGCTCGATGCCCTGGCGCAGCGTGCTCGTACCAACGGCGTGGAGATCCACCGGCTCGGCCCCGAGGGGCTCCGCGACCACGAACCCCACGTCGCCGGGGTCGCCGGACTGTGGACCCCGGAGACCGCGGTGACCGACTTCGCCGCCGTGTGTCGGGCGCTGGCCGAGGCCATCCGTGCCCGCGGCGGCCACATCCACACCAGCACCGAGGTGGTCGACCTCCACCCCACCTCGCAGCGCGTGGACGTGACGACCGTGCCGCAGGGTCACCTGTGCGCCGCCCGTGCGGTCATCGTCTGCGCCGGCCTGCAGGCCGACCGGCTCCTCGCCGGGACCGCCAGGGGAGCCGCAGCCCCAGACGGACCCGCCTCCGGAGCAGCCGCAGCCGCCGCCAACGCGCCCACCACCGACGCCCGCATCGTCCCCGTCCGGGGTTCCTGGCTCGAGCTGCGCCCCGACCGGCGCCACCTCGTCAACGGCAACATCTACCCCGTGCCGACGGGCGGGGGGCTGCCCTTCCTCGGCGTGCATCTCACCCGGCGGGTCGACGGGCAGGTGTGGGTCGGCCCGAACGCCGTGCCGGTCCTGGCCCGCGACGGCCGCACCCCGGCCAGCATCGACCTCCACGACGCCCGCGAGCTGCTGACCTTCCCCGGCGCCTGGCGCCTGGCCCGACAGCACTGGCGCGTACTGGCCAGCGAGCTGTGGGCGGACCGGCTGTTGTCCGCGACCACCCGCGCGGTCCAGCGCTACGTACCGGCCATCGAGCGGACGCACCTTCGGCGTGGCCCCTGGGGCGTGCGGGCGCAGCTCGTCGACCGTTCCGGTCGGCTCGTGGATGATTTCACCCTGCGTCAGCACGGGCGCAGCATCCACGTGCTCAACGCCCCCTCCCCCGCCGCCACCTCGGCGTTGGCGATCGGGGCCGAGCTGCGGGACCGGGCCGTGGCGCTGCTCGGAGGCTGACCCGGGCAACCGCACAACGGATGGCGCTGGGCGCACGGCCGTGAGATGGTCGGGACTACACGCCCCTGCCCACGCTGCGTAGCGTGCTCCGGGACGCGGCGGGGCCGCACCGGCCGGCCCGGTACCGGGGACGTGGAGGCCAGCACATGGGGGGTATGGCGCACAGCCGCGGCATCTTCGTCGCCGGGGACCGGGCCTTGCAGATCCGCAATCTCGAGTGGGGCGGCGAGGGCCAGCTCGACCGGCTCATCTTCAGCGGCCTCGGTCAGGCGTCATCGCTGGTGCAGTCACCCTCCAGCGCCGATCCGGATGGCGACCGGCTCCCGGTCGTCCGCGTCACCCCCGACGGCGTGGTCACCGCCGAGGGCGAACTGGCCCGCGGGTTCGCCGACGACGCCGACGCGCCCGAGGGGCCCTTCACCCTCGCCGGCCGCTGCCAGGACACCTGGCCCCAGGACGAGCTGGACGCCGCCGGCGGCTGAAGCGCACCGCCGTATCGCCCTGGCGGCGTGCTGCGCTGTCCCGGCCGGACCCGTGGACCGTCACCGGGACGCACCGTCGTACACGGCCGCCCTTCACCGGCGGTCACGTTCGTGGAGCACGAAGGCAGGGACGTGTACGCGCCCGTCCTGCACCCCCTGCGGGTCCTGGACCCTCAGCAGCAGCGGTGCTGTCCCCGGCAACAGCCGACCGCTGGCACCCATGACGGGCTGAACGGTGCCGTCCCCACCGAGCGACCGCAGCGGTACGAGCTGGTCGACGACGTCCGGGGTCAGCACGAACGGCAGGACCAGGGCGGCGTCCGACGGTCGGGGCACAGCGCCGGAGGTCGTGGGCACCATCTCGCCCCCATCAACAGCACCGATCGGAGCTTCGACCCAGGGGGTGTCCGGGTGCACCGACGAGCCGTCGGGTAGCTCCAGCCTCGCGTCCAGCAGCCGGACCGGGCGCGCACGCTCCGACAGATCACAGAGCATGACCAGCAGTCGTAGCTGCCCGTCGGGGGTCTCCCAGACGGCCGCGTCCACGGCTCGCACCGACGATCCGACGTCCCTGCGCTCCTCGCGCTCGCTGGTCTCCTGGGCGATAGCCACGCCACGGCGGCTGACGCGACCGGCCCAGAAACCGACGGCCGCCGCGACCGCTGCGACCCCGAGGGTCAGGACAGCCACCCACGCATCCAGATCCGTCACATCCATCAGCCATCCCCCCGGTTGCCGTGTCCGTCCTGCGCAGAGGGCGCGGAACGGTCGCTCGATGCCGCGAGCAGCTCCGCGAGGGTCGGGTTGGACCGGTCCGCCTCAGAGACGATCGGCGCCTCGACCGGCCACTCGACGGCCAGCTCCGGGTCATCCCACGCCACCGCACGCTTGGGCACGTCGGGGTGCCACTCGGCGCCGACGTCGTAGAGGTAGTCCACCTCGGTGAGGGTGCACACGGCGTTGGCGAGCCCGTCGGACACGAACAACCGGACCCGCTCCCCCGGCTCGTCGCCGAGCAGGAAGGTCTCGACCCGCCCGCAGGTCGGGCTGGAGGGACGGATGTCGGCGATGGCGCAGAACGCCGTCCCACGGGCGACGTAGACGAACTTGTCCCACGGCTCGGCGTGGAACCCGCGCAGCACCCCGGGCTGCGAGCGTGAGTGGTTGCCCTGGGCGAAGTGCGGCTCACGTCCCAGCGCCTCGGCGAGCTCCGAACGCTGGTAGGTCTGGCGGAAGAAGCCGCGCACGTCGCCGTGGGTGTCCCACCGCACCACCAGCA
>SKTN01000139.1 GCA_007117945.1 Nitriliruptoraceae bacterium
GCGTGGGTGGCGGCGTTCGTCGAGCGGCGTGGGGTGCTCACGGGTCGAGCTCCTCGTCGAAGGACTCCTCGGCGAGGTCCAGCAGGTCGCGGACCTCGGCGGTGGTGGTGAGGGGATCGGAGCGCTCGAACTCCAGGGTCACCTCGAAGCTGCTGCCCACCACCACCTCGTCGGCGGGGCCGATCATCATCAGGTGGAGACCGCCGGGGCGGAAGCGCACCGTCTCACCCGCCGGCAGGGGCACCTCGTCCAGGGTGACCATGGTGGCCTGCTGGTCCTCGATCCGGGTCTCGTGGAGCTCGATGGCCACGGCGGCGTCGGTCTCCACGGCGGTGAGCGCGTCGTCGCCGTCACCGGTGTTGGTGATCGTCAGCACGATCTGGGAGCTGCCCGCGGTGGGCTCGGCGGCCTGCACCGTCCCGACCTCCAGCGCCGGTGTGCCCTCAGGCCCGCAGGCGGCCAGCGCCGCGACGACCCCGAGGCACGCCAGCAGTGACCCCGCCCGTGGCCAGGGGCGCGGTCGGCGGCGCGGGTGGGCGGTGGCGGCCACGGCGTTCCTCGTGGTGGTGGGCTCCCGGGGGGGCACCATGGTGCCCTGTCGGCGGGCGGGTGCGGAACACCGCCAGGGCACGGCCCCCGGCGGTCACGGTTCACAGGCTCGCGAGCACCTGGGTGGCGAGGATCTTGACCACGAAGGTCGGGGGGAACAGCAGGGCGTAGGCCAGGTTCACGCGGTCGTCACCGTCGGTGCGCTCGATCGCGAAGGCGAGGATGGCGGGCTGGTTCTGCACCCCGGCCAGGGTGCCCGCCACGCGCGGTCCACCGAACTGCAGGAGCCGGGCGATCACCAGGACCGCAGCAGCCAGTGCCGAGGTCAGCACCACGCCCAGGGTGAACAGGGGCAGTCCCCGCCCGGAGGTCAGCGCCTCGGTGAGGTCGGGTCCGGCGCTCAGCCCGACGGTGGCCAGGAACAGCAGGATGCCGAGCTGGCGCAGGCCCTGGTTGGTGGCGTAGGGCAGCTGCCAGCTGACCGGACCGGTGTGGCCGATCCGTCCGAGGACCAACCCGACCAGCAGCGGCGCGGCCGCCGTCCCCAGCGTCAGGGTCATCCCGGGCAGGGCGATCGGGACCACACCCAGGGCCAGCCCCAGGAGCAGCCCGAGGGAGAATCCGATCGGGTCGGCCACCACCGCAGCGCGTTCGGAGTTGCCGAGCTCAGCCGCCACCTCGGCGATCCGGTCGCGGGGGGCGACCACCCGGATCCGGTCACCGAGCTCCACCACCAGGTCGGGGCGGGCCACCAGGTCGACGTCACCACGGCGGACGAAGCCCGCGATGGCGTCGAAACGGTCCAGGTCCAGCTCGGCGACGCTCACCCCCGCATAGCGGGTGTTGGACAGCACCACGCGCTGGAAGTCCACCTCCCGGCGGTCGAGGGGCAGGTCGTCCTCGGACGCCTCGCCGACCCGCTCGGTGAACCCCTCCAGGGCGGGTGCGGGCCCGATGACCGTGAGCAGGTCGCCCGTGCGGGGGCGCTCCTCGAGCTCGGGCGTCCACTGGGAACCGTCGCGGGCCAGCCGGGAGAAGACCAGCTCAGCGCCCTCGAAGTCGCGGAGCTCATCCAGGCTCGGCAGGTCCTCGGTGGTGACCAGGACGGTGCGGTAGGCCGCGGGCTCCGGCGGCTGGCGGTCCTCCCGGGTGGGACGCCGACGGTTCCACGCCTGGCCGAGCACGATGGCGAGGAGCACGCCGAGGATGCCGAAGGGGTAGCTGATCGAGTAGCCCACGACGGGTTCCGTGGACCCCGTGGCGTCGACCGCCGCGGCCAGCCCGGGGGTGTTGGTCATGGCCCCGGCGTACACCCCGGCCACGTCCGAGGTGCTCAGCCCCAGCAGGGGTCCGAGCAGCGCGGCCAGGACGGCCACCAGGATCACGGCCACCGCGGCGGCCAGGATCGCGCGGGCGTTGCGCCTGAGCCCCCCGAAGAAGGAGGGGCCGCCGGCCAGCCCGATGGTGTAGGCGAACAGGGTCAAACCCAGGGTGCCGACCAGGTCCGGGACGGTGCCGGCGATCCCGGGGAGCCACGCGGACAGTGCCAGGCCGGCGAACAGGGCCCCACCCGGCCCGATGCTGACCCCGGCGACGCGCACCGCGCCCAGCGCCGTACCCACCGTGAGCACCAGGAACAGCGCCAGGAGGGGGGCGCCCGTGAGCAGCTCGGTGATGGCGTCCACCTCGGCCTCGCCCTCATCGGTCGTCGCGGTGTCGGCGGCAGGCTAACCGGGGTGCCCGAAGTAGCCTCACCACGGCCGGGGGTGGGCAGGTGCCCGCCGGGCTGCGGAGGTGCTCGTGGAGGTGCTGGTGGGCGCGCTGCTGGTGCTGGTGGGTGCCACGGGTGCGACCGTGACCCAGCGCCACCTCGACGCAACGGGCCGCTCCCGCCTGGCGCTGCTGGCCCTGGTGCCCTACGGGGTGCTGATCGGCGCGGGTGCGGCCCTGGTGCGCGGCTGGGACCTGATGGCCGCCCTGGTGGTCGGGGCGGCGCTGGTGCCCCTGGTCGGTGCAGCCGGTCGGCTGCTGGAGGTCCGGCGTGCCCGTCGCGCCGCCGACCGGCGCGGTGAGGGCTGAGGGACCCTCCTCCTCCCCGGGGAGGGTGCGGGGTTCCTCCCGGGGGACGATGGCCCGGCCGCGGCCCCCTCGTAGCGTGGGTCTCCGACGGATGACAGGAGGGACCCGTGACCGCGACCACCCACGCGGCGACCACCGTGGCGGTGTCGGGGCTGACCAAGCGCTACGGCGACCAGCTCGCCGTGGACGACGTCAGCTTCGAGCTCCCGCCCGGCCGGGTCGTCGGCTTCCTCGGCCCCAACGGGGCCGGGAAGTCCACCACCATGCGGATGATGGTGGGCCTGACCGCGCCCACCGCCGGCACCGCCACCTACGGGGGCGTGCCCTTCCACGACCTCGCCGATCCCGCCCGCACCGTGGGCTCGATCGTCGACGGCGTGGGCTACCACCCCGGCCGCAAGGCGATCGACGAGCTGCGGATCACCGCGGCGACCGTCGGGATCAGCCGGGAGCGCTGTGACGAGGTGCTCGAGCTCGTCGGTCTCCAGGAGGCGGCCACCAAGCGGGTGGGCCAGTACTCCCTGGGGATGCGCCAGCGGCTCGGGCTCGCCCAGGCGCTGCTCGGTGACCCGGAGGTGCTGCTCCTCGACGAGCCGGCCAACGGCCTCGACCCCGAGGGCATCCACTGGGTGCGCCGGCTGCTGCGCCACCTCGCCGGTCAGGGCCGCTCGATCCTGGTGTCCTCCCACCTGCTGGGGGAGATCTCCCGGCTGGCCGACGAGGTGATGGTGATCCGCCGCGGGCGGCTGGTCGCCCACGCCACCGTCGACGAGCTCACCGGCGCCGCCGCGGGGGGCACGGCCGTGCGCTCGGTCGACAACGAGCGCCTCGCCGAGCAGCTGCAGGCCGCGGGCGCCGAGGTGACCCGCACCGACGGGTTGCTGGTGGTCACGCTGCC
>SKTN01000217.1 GCA_007117945.1 Nitriliruptoraceae bacterium
GCGACGCGCCGCCCCGCGGCCTGCAGCGCTGCGAGATCGCCCGCGGCCTGTGCACGCTTGAGTCGGGAGAAGGTGTAGGGGCGGCCGGGGATCTCCGCATCCTCGTGGTCGTCGCCGACCAGCAGCAGGAAGGCGGCACGGTCGCTGCCGCCCTTGTGGAGCTGGCCCGTGGAGTGCAGGTAGCGCGGTCCGATGCCGACGGTCACGGGTACGGCATACCGGGACCTGAGCTGCGCGGCGATGCCGCGCACGCGCTCCTCCCGCGCCGACCCCGGGGGGACGAAGGCCAGGATCCCGAGGAAGTCACCGGGCTCCAGGGTGTCGAGGACCACGCTCGGGTCGACGGTCTCCGGGAGATCCTCCCCACGGTCCAGCACCTCACCGGTGGCGGTCTTGGCCGACTGCACGTCGGGCTGATCGAAGGGGTTGATGCCCAGCAGGGCACCCGCCACCGCCGTGGCGAACTCCCAGCGCACGACCTCACCCGCCAGCTGCTCGGGTCCGGACCACGCCAGCTGCAGCACGGGTACGCCGGCAGCCTCCAGGGCATCGAGCTCCGGGTGATCGCCGAGGGCCACGACCAGCCGGTCCTCGCCGAAGGTGGCGTTGTCGGGGGTCTCACCGAGCACGGGGACGACCCCGACACCGTGCTTGCCAGTGGACTCCGCCACGAGCTGCTCGATCCACAGCCCGAAGCTCGCGATCTCCTCGGGAAGCAGCAAGGTCAGCTTGTCCCGGCCGCTGCGCGCCCCCGCCGCCATGACGGCGCCGAGCAGGGCCGGCGCGTTGGTCCTCGGTTCGACCACCCGGGCCAGGTCGAGCATCTCGCGTGCACTGGCGAGGTGTGCGTCGAGGTCCATGCCGAGCAGCGCCGCGGGCAGGAGCCCGAAGGGTGTGAGGGCGGAGAAGCGGCCGCCGACGTCGGGTTGGCCGTGTGCCGGACCGCGGAACCCGGCCGCCTGGGAACGCTCGTCCAACCCGCTCCCCGGGTCGGTGATCGGCAGCACGAACCGCGCGGCCTGGTCGCCGTGGACCCCCACCAACCGTGACAGGAACCGCTCGAGGTGGCTCAGGGTCTCGATGGTGCCGCCCGACTTCGACGCCGGGACCACCAGGGTGGTGTCCCAGGGCACGGAGCGTTCCACCTGCAGGACCGCGGCGGGATCGGTGGAGTCCAGGACGTGGAGCGTGGGCGCACCGTCGGCCGCACCGAAGGTGCCGGCCAGCACCGCGGGGTAGAGCGAGGACCCACCCATGCCGACCAGCACCACGTCGGTGATCCCATCGGCGCGGACGCTGTCGGCGAGTGCCTCGAGCTCTCCGGCGACCGCGTCGGCCCGGCTCGGCGCGTCCAACCAGCCCAGCCGGTCCGCCAGCTCCGTGGGGTCCTCGGACCAGACCGTGTGGTCCCGGTCCCAGATGCGCGGTACGGCGCTGAGCGCCTCCGAAGTGGCGGCGTCGACGGCGTCGGTGAGCGGGCCAAGTGACACGGGGGCTCCGAGCTTCGGGGGCGAAGGGTCACGACGAGCGTAGACGTGTCGGCGGTAGCCTCGCCCAGGAGCGCCGACCGCGTCGCGTACCCCGATCCGGCGGACCCGCGGGCAGCACGAGACCGACAGCTCCAGCGCGAGCGACCAGGGAGACGACGTGAGCGACCAACCGAACCCCGACGCGAACCAGCCACCCCCGCAGGGCAACAAGCAGGTGCAGGTGGTGGTCCCCGACGATCAGAAGTACGGCGACTACGCCAACTTCCTGGTCGTATCCCACTCCCCCCACGAGTTCACCCTCGACTTCTGCCAGCTCCAGCCCTCGGGCGAGGCAGGCAAGGTCAACGCCGAGGTGGTCTCGCGGGTCCGCATCGCCCCGACGATGGTCGGACGGGTGCTCAACGCCCTCAACACCAACCTGTCCAACTACGAGGACCGCTTCGGTCAGGTCAAGGCGCTCGGGTGAGCGAGGCGACCCCGCCCCCCGGGCTGTCACCGGGGGGACGCTTCGACGCCTGGCGTCCCACCCCCGTGCGCTACGTGGTGTGCGACGTCGACGGCACCCTGATCGGCCCGCAGGAGCTCGCCACGCAGCCGGTGGTGGGAGCGATCCGCCGCGCCATGGACGCCGGCATCCGGGTCGGCTACGCGACGGGCCGGATGCGGGACGGCGTGGCGGCACTGCAGGACCAGCTCGCAGCCGACGGGCCCCACATCCTGCACAACGGGGCGGAGGTCCGCGCCGAGGGCACCACCGTCGCGGCCTGGAGCCTGACCCCTGCCCAGGTGGACGACGTCCTGGCGATCGCACGGGCGCACGAGGACGTCTACGTCGAGGTGTACGCCACCTCGGGCTTCCACGTCTCGTCCTGGGACGAGCGGGCACGGGTCCACTGGGACCTGCTGCGCACCGAGCCCCTCAGCGTGGTGGAGCGTGCCGCGGACCTCGGTGACGCCCTGGTGCCGAAGGCCACCTTCACCGCCTTCACCGACACCGCCCAACGCTGGCTCGACGACCAGCTCTCGGAGCTCGATGCAGAGCTCGGCAGCGCCGGGTCACCGCGCACCCCGGGCCTGGTGTTCACCAACGTGAACCAGCCGGGTGCGACCAAGGGCGCCGCCCTGGCCCTGGCCGCCGAGCACCTCGGCGTGCCCCTGAGCGCCGTGGCCGCCGTGGGCGACGCCGCGAACGACCGCTCGATGCTCGAGGTCGTGGGCACGGCCATCGCCATGGGCCAGGCCTCGCAGCCGATCCGCGACATCGCCCACCTGGTGACGGCGACGGTGGAGGAGGACGGCCTGGCCGTGGCCCTGGACGCGCTGGTGGCGGCCGCTCAGCCCTTGCCGGGGAGCTGGTAGTTCGGTGCCTCGTGCACCACGTCGAGGTCGTGGACGTGGGACTCGGCGGCGCCGGCCGCGGTCTGCCGGATGAAGCGGGCGCGCTGCGCCAGGGTGGGAAGGTCGCCCGCACCGAGGTAGCCCATGCCCGACCGGACCCCACCCGCGAGCTGGGTGGTGACCTCACCCACCGTGCCCCGGTAGGGCAGCAGGCCCGACACCCCCTCGGGCACCAGTTTGGCGGCCTGACGGGCCTCGGCGGCGCTGCCCGCCACGCGGTCCTCGTTGTGCTGGAAGTAGCGGTCAGCGGAACCGGCGCGCATCGCGTCGACGGAACCCATCCCGCGGTACTCCTTGTAGCGCCGTCCGCCGACCAGGACCAGCTCCCCCGGTGACTCGTCGGTGCCGGCCAGCAGGTTGCCGACCATCACCGCCGTGGCACCCGCGGCCAGCGCCTTGACCACGTCACCGGAGTAGCGCACACCACCGTCGGCGACGGTGGACACACCCACCTCCGCCCCGGCGCGGGCCGCCTCCAGCACCGCGGAGAACTGGGGCACCCCCACCCCGGTGACCACCCGGGTGGTACAGATCGAACCGGGGCCGACACCGACCTTGACCACATCGGCGCCGTGGTCCGCGCACGCCCTGACCCCCTCACCCGTCGCCACGTTGCCCACCATCAGCACCACGTTCGGGTGGCGGTCCTTCAGCTTGGCGGCGAACTCCAGGATCCCTGCGGAGTGACCGTGGGCGGAGTCGATCGCCAGCAGGTCGACGCCGGCGGCAGCCAGGGCGTGGGCCCGGTCCTCGCCCTCGGGGCCGACCCCGACGGCACCCGCACACAGCAGGCGGCCGCGGTCGTCCTTGGCCGCCTGGGGGTACTTGCGCACCTTCTCGATGTCCTTGAAGGTGAACATCCCCGTCAACCGGCCGTCGTCCGCAGCGACGATCGGCAGCTTCTCCACCCGGGCTTCCTGCATCAGGTCACGCGCCTGATCCAGGGTGGTCCCCGGCGCGGCGGTGACCAGGCCCTCGCTGGTCATGTACCGGCTGACGGGGGTACCCGGCTCGGCGCCCAACCGCAGGTCGCGGTTGGTGACGATGCCCACCAGGCGTCCCTCGCCGTCCACCACGGGGAACCCGGACACCCGGTAGCGCGCCATCAGTTCGAAGGCGGTGTCCACGGGATCCTCGGCCCGCAGGGTCACCGGATCGACGATGAAGCCGGACTCCGAACGCTTCACCGACTCGACCATGGCGGCCTGGACGTCCACGGGCAGGTTCTTGTGGATCACCCCGAGCCCACCCTGGCGCGCCATCGCGATGGCCAGGTCCGCCTCGGTGACGGTGTCCATCGCCGCGGACAGCACCGGCAGGTGCAGGCGCAGCCGCTGGTGGAGACGGACCGAGATGTCCACGTCCCGCGGCAGCACCGCCGAGGACTGGGGCAGGAGCAGGATGTCGTCGTAGCTGAAGGACTCGGTGATCTCTTGCACAGGCCGGATCCTGACGCTGAGCGGGACCTCGAACGGTAGCGCTGACCGGGTGGCCCGCGCGGGCGGCCGTCAGAGCGCGCCGATCTCCTTCAGGGCCGTCTTCCAGGCCTGTTGGTCACGCGCCTCGGGCACCGGGTTGCGGTCGGTGTAGACCACCGTGCCGTCCTTGCCGACGATGAAGGTGCCGCGCAGGGCGAGACCGACGGCGTCGTCGAACACCCCGTAGGTGCGGGCGACCTCACCGTGGGGCCAGAAGTCCGACAGCAGGGGGAACTCGAAACCCTGCTCGTGGGCCCACCGCGCGTGGGTCGGTGGGGCGTCGCAGGAGATGGCGATGGTCTCGACCTCGTCGTTGCGGAAGGTCTCGATGGAGTCGCGGATCTGGCACATCTCGCCCTCGCACACCCCGGTGAAGGACAGGGGGTAGAAGACGACGACCACGTGCTTCTTGCCGCGGTAGTCCGAGAGCCGTACCGGCTGGTTGGTCTGGTCCTTCAGCTCGAAGTCGGGCGCTTCGTCGCCGAGTTGCACGCTCACGTGGGGCTCCTCGCGCGCCGGGAGCGGGCGCGCCGTGCGGATGGGAGGGCGGGAGAGCCGGCAGGCTACCCCGCCCCCGGGGAGGCCTCGGTGCCCCCCTCGGAGCCACCCTCGGTCCCCGACCGGGCCGAGCGCAGCGCATCGATGCGGTCGAGCTGGCGCTCGAGCTGGCTGCGACGGGTGGAGTCCAGGGTGGCGTAGGCCCGCTGGGTGGTGTCCAGGGCCCGTCCCACCTTGTCGAGCTGGTCGGTGAAGCGTCGCCACTGGTCCGCGAAGCCGGTCAGCAACTGCACGATGTCGTCGGTGGCGCGCTCGAGGGCGAAGGCGTCCACCGCCTGGCGGAGCACCGCCAGCACCGCGAACAGGGTCGCCGGCGAGCACAGCACGACGCGCTGCGCCAGGGCATCGTCGAGCAGGGTGGGATCGTGCTCGAGCAGGAAGGCGTGCACCTGCTCGTTGGGGATGAACAGCAGCACCACATCGAGGGTGTGGTCCTGTTCGTCGATGTAGCCGCGGGTGGCGAGCTCCCGCACCCGGGCACGGGCCGCCCGGCAGAAGGCCGTGCGCGCGCGTTCCCGTGCGGCGTCGTCGGCGGCCTCGAGGACCTCGAGGTAGCCGGCGAGGGGGAACTTCACGTCCATGTGGACCACGCGGTCACCTGGCAGCAGGAAGGTGACGTCGGGCCGCGTCCCGGAGCGGGTGGTGGTCTGGGTGCGGTAGTTGACGCCCTCGACGAACCCCGCGGCCCGCAGCACGTCGGCAGCCATGCGCTCACCCCACTGGCCCCGGACCTGGCTGTTGGTCAGCGCCCGGCTCAGCGTCGCCGTGGTACGCCCGAGCTCCGCGTGGGTGCGCGCGACCCCCTCGAGCTGCGTGCGCACCTCACCGAGCTGGCTGGCCCGCTCGGACTCCGCCCGCTGGATCAGCGCGGTGAGCTGGCTCAGCGTCGAGCCCAGGCGCGTGAGCTCCGCGTCGATCAGCTCCTTGCGGCTCTCGAGGTGCTCGGCGCCGGCACGGTCCCGGGCGTCGAGCTGCTCCCCCGCCACCGCCACCAGGGTGTCGACGGCCTGCTGCAGCTCGGCCCCGGCCAGCTCCGCGGGCTGCCCCTGGTCGCCGGTGCCAGGGCGCGCCGCGAGCAGCCGGTGGACGAGCCACGCGGCGATGCCGCCTGCCAGCACCGCGGCAGCCACCGCGAGGAGCACCACGCCTGCAGGTTCCACGGAAGCCTCGACCTCGCCGTCGCGTCGCACGACACGCTACGCGGGGGGTGTGACGGGCAGGTGGCAGGCCCGCCCCGGTGCCCGCACCCCCCGGTCACTCGGGTCCGGCCACCCCGCGGCGCGACTCACCCCGGCGTGGGGGCAGGTGGGAGCCGCCGAGCTCCTCCTCGAGCTCCGGGAAGGGCTCGTTCTCCACCAGGTCGTCGGCCTCCGGGTCGAGCTCCGGCTCGCGGCGCACGGGTTGGACCGCAGAGGACGGGAAGCGCTCCAGCGGCCCCGTGGGTGCCGCGTCCCAGGTCCCGAAGGTCAGAGGGGTCTGCAGGTACAGCGCGATCAGGCGGGCCGTCGCCATGATGGCATCGAGGTGGGTGCGCTCGTGACCGTGGGTGGCATCGACCCCGAAGCCGATCAGGGCCGCCCGGGTCTCGGCCCCGGCCTCCAGCGCCGAGGCGACGTCGGAGCGGTAGTAGCGGAACACGTCCCGGTTGACCTCGAGCCCGTGCACGCGGCCGAGGGCGTGCAGGCGCCGGCTGAGGTGGTAGTCGAAGGGGCCGTGCAGGTCCTGCATCGCGACGGTGACGCCGGTCTCCGTTGAGTGCTGTGGCGGCGCCACCACCGCGGAGTCGACCGAGACCATCTCCGCGACGTCGCGGTCCAGACCGCTGGACGCCCCGTGCCCCACCTCCTCGGCGATGGTGATGAGCAGGTGGGCTCCGACCTCCAGGGACACCCCACTCTCGACCACGGCCTTGAAGGCCGCCAGGGCCGCGGCGACGCCGGCCTTGTCGTCGAGGTGGCGGGAGGTGACGAAGCCCGAGCGGGTGATGACCGGGTAGGCGGTCTGGGCGACGAAGTCGCCCACCTGGATGCCCAGATCCTGGAGGTCCCCGCGGTTGTGCACCTTCTCGTCCACGCGCACCTCGACGTGGTCCCAGCCGTGGGGGTGGCTGTCGATCTCATCGCCGAACGCGTGCCCGGAGGCCTTGGTGGGCAGGATCGTTCCCGTGTAGGTGCACTCCGGGTCGTCGGTGAAGATGCTGACCCGGGTGCCCTCGGAGAAACGTGAGCTGTGGGTACCCACCTGGGTCACGGCGAGCCGCCCGTTGTCCTTGAGCGCCGTGACCATGCACCCGATCGTGTCGGTGTGGACCACCACGGCGCGGTCGAGGGGCACACCGCGCTCAGCGCCCTCGAGCCGGGCGATCAGGGCGCCCCGACGGGTCAGCTCGAAGTCGAGGCCGATCTCCTCGAGACGCTCGCCGACGTGCTGCATGATCACGTCGGTGCGGCCCGTGGGGCTCGGGATGCGCAGGAGTTCGAGCAGCACCTCCTGCATCCAGGTGCTGTCGATCTGCAGGTCGGTTGCGGGCGGCGGTGGAGGGGTCATGGCGCCTACGCTACCCGGTGATCCGCACGGCCCTCAGGGCCGTGCCGAGCTCGGTCAGCTCCACCTCGGTGGCGTCGCCGGCCAGGCCGGCCACGAGCGCGTCGACGCCGACCGCCAGCGGCACCGTCACGGTGAAGGTCGCTGTCCGGGGGCCGTACTCACCCGGTGCGACCTCGAGGTCGAGCGCACCGGCCAGGTGGTGCAGGTGGTGCTCGATGCGCCCGGCGGTGGCGTGGGCCACCTCGAGACGGACGCGGGCCACGGGCAGTCGGCGCAGGCGGTCCGCGGCGTCGACCGCCGCGCTGACGGCGCCCCCGTAGGCCCGTACCAGCCCCCCGGCACCGAGCAGGGTGCCCCCGAAGTACCGGGTGACCACCGCGACGACATCGGTCAGTCCCGCGCCCGTGAGCACCGCCAGCATCGGCGCACCGGCGGTCCCCGCCGGCTCTCCGTCATCGCTCGAACGACGCCGCTGGCCGTCGGGTCCGAGCACCATCGCGGTGCAGTGGTGGCGCGCGTCGTGGAACCGGCCCCGCACCCGGTCGATCAGCGCCGTGGCCGCCGCCTCATCGCTGATGGGCGCCAGCGTGGCGATGAACCGCGAGCGGGTCACCTCCTGCTCCACGCGGACCTCGTGGGCGATGGTGTCGAGGTGCTGCGGGGTGGACAGCGCACGCTCCTCGTCACCGACGCCGGGTGCACCGCGGGCGCGGGGGGTGCCCTGCGCGCCCGCGGTGGGCCGACGGGCACGGTAGCCGCCACCCCCTGTGGCCGAGGGGCGTGTGGAGCTTCAGTCCTCTCCCGGGACTGCCGAGGTGGTACACATGACCAACCGGACAGGCTCGTCCCGCGGCAGGCTCCCAGGGGTGGGGGTCCTGGCAGGTATACCGCGCAGCGAGGGCCAGCGGTGGCGCACCGAGCGGATGGTCCAGCGTGTGCGCTCCGCGGCGACGGTGCTGGCGCTGGGGCTCACCTGGTCCCTGGGGGGCGGCCCCGGCGGGGGCCTGTGGGCCGCGGTGGCGCTGCTGGCGGGCACCGTCGCTCTCGTGGAGGTGGGGCTGCGGCGGCCGGCCCACGGGAGGTCGCTGCGCCGCCTCGGCTGGTACGCCTTCACCGGCGACGCCGCCGCCACGGCGGTGACCCTGGCGCTGACCTCCCAGGATCCGACCGATCCCGTGGTGACGCTCACGGTGCTGCTGGGGCTGGAGGCCGCGGTGCGGTGGCAGCTCGCCGGTGCGCTGCTCGGTGGACTCCTCGGTGCGGGCATGGCTGCGACGTGGCTGCGGGTGGCCTACGAGGCGGCGTTCGCCGGCCCACCCCCGACGCAGGAGCTGGTCCTCCGCGCGGGATCGATCCTGCTGATGGTCACCCTGGTGGGTGCCATGGTGCGGGAGTTGGAACGCTCGCGCCACCGCGCTGCCACGGTCCTCGAGCTCACCCCGGAACTGGTGGTGACCCTCGACACCGACGGCCGCGTCGCCTCCGCGAACCCCGCGGCCGCGGTGCTGCTGGGACACCGCCCGGAGGATGTGGTGGGTCGTGCCTGGCGGGAGCTGACCGCCGACGTGGTCGACGGCGACGATCCCCTGCTCGCTGCGGCCACCGATGGGCTGGTGCGGGCGCGGCTGCGCCACGCCGACGGTGCCCCGCGCTGGTTCGAGTTCAGCGTCCGCGACGAGCCCGTCGGCGGGCGGCGCTACCTCGTGGGCCGCGACATCACGACGCGGCGCGCAGCCGAGCGGGAACGCTCCGTCTCCGAGCAGCGCTACCGGGCGCTGTTCGTCCACAACCCCGACGCGGTCTTCGCCTTCGACCTCGACGCACGGATCGCGGACGTCAACCCCGCGGCGGAGACGCTGTTCCGCCGCCCCCGCACCGCACTGCTGGGCAGCGATGCCCTGGCGGTGATCGCCCCGGAGTACCGGGACGACGCCCGGGCCGCCCTGGGGCGCACCCTCGCCGGTCAACCCCAGGACGTGGAGGTGGTCCTGGTCTTCCCCGACGGGGGCTTCGGCCACGTGGACGCCAACCTGCTGCCCATCATGGTCGACGGTGAGGTCGTGGGCGTGTTCGGCATGGCCCGCGACGTCACCGAGCGTCGGCGCCGCGAGGCCTACCTCGAGTACCGCGCCAGCCATGACCTGCTGACGGGCCTGGCCAACCGGGCGGTACTGCACCAGCACCTCGCGGAAGCGGCCGCGGGAGGCCAGACCCAGGGGGTCCTGTTCCTCGATCTCGATGGGTTCAAGGCCATCAACGACACCTACGGCCACGCCGGTGGCGACCAGGTGCTGGTGGAGGTCGCCCGGCGCCTCCAGTCGGCGGTGCGCGAGCAGGACCTGGTCAGCCGCTTCGCCGGGGACGAGTTCTGCGTGGCGTTGCGCGACGCGGACGCCGCCACGGTCCAGCACCTCGGCGAGCGCATCGCCCGGACCCTGACCGGTCCCATCCACCTCGATGCCGCCGTCGTGCACGTGGGTGCCTCCATCGGCGCGGCGCTCCTGCGTCCCGGCGAGGACCCCGCCAGGACGCTGCAACGCGCCGACGCGGCGATGTACACCGTCAAGGAGCACCGCCGTCTCGAGCCCGCCGGTGAGCCGGACCTCCCGCTGCTGCTGGCCACCTGATGCGGCGCGGGAGGGACGACGCGGTCACCAGCACCCTGCCGGCGGCGCAGGCGGCCTGCCTCGCCACGGAGCACGCGGTGCAGCGGGCCCGGCTGATCGCCGTGCTGCTCGCGGCCGGCATCACCTGGTCGCTGCGCGGCCTGACCGCCGACCCCCGCTGGCTCGTGGTCCTCCTCCTCGCGATCACCGCGGCCGGCGTCGCCGTCGGCCTGACCACGGCGCGCGGTCCCGCCGCCCTGCGCCTGCTCGGGGTCGCTGCCTTCGCCGGCGACACCGCTGCCATCGGCCTGGCCCTGTGGGTGATCAACACCAACCCGGCGGATCCCATCTGGGCCGTCACGGGGCTGCTGGCCATCGAGGCCGCGGCCCGGTGGGGTGCGCGCGGGGCCGTGGCCGGTGGCCTGCTGAGCGCGTCCCTGGCGGGCTGGTGGGCCACGATGGCCTACGCCGCCGAGGACCGCGACCTCTCCGTGGAGTCCCTGGTGTTCCGCGGGGTCGTGCTGATCGTGCTGGCCCTGCCGGCCGGGCACCTGATCGACCAGCTCCGGCGGGAGCAGGTCCGGACCCGCCAGCTCTACGAGGCGTCGACGGAGCTGATCGTGATCCTCGACGACGACCGCGTCGTCGGTGCGAACCCGGCGGCCGCGGACCTGCTCGGTCGTGACCCCGCGACCCTCCGGGGCCTGGCCGTCCGGGAGCTGCTGCCGGGCCTGCCGCCCGTGGTGCAGCTGCTCGCGCGCACGGACGCAGGTGAGCCCGCCTCCGTCGATCTGCCCACCACGGCAGGGCCCACGCGCACCCTGGCCGTGACGGCGCAGCGCAGCGGTGAACGCTCGACGGTCCAGCTCATCGGACGGGACGTCACCGCCGAGCGCTCCCGTGAGGCGCAGCTGCGCCATCAGGCCCTGCACGACGTGCTCACCGGGCTCCCGAACCGCACCGCCCTGCAGGAGCGCGTCAACCGGGCACTGGCCACCGACGCGAGCGTCGGGCTGCTGTTCCTCGACCTCGACGGCTTCAAGGCCGTCAACGACAGCTACGGGCACGGTGTCGGGGACCAGGTGCTGCAGCGCGTGGCCGATCGTCTGCGCCACGCCGTGCGCGGCGGTGATGCCCCCTACCGGTTGGCGGGTGACGAGTTCTGCGTGGTGGTGGAACCCGCCGACACCGCCACCCTGGACCGCGTGGCAACGCGGGTCGCCGAGGCCCTGTCCGACACCATCGAGGTGGAGGGCTGCCGGATCGCCATCGGCGCGTCCGTCGGGGTGGGCCTCGCACGGCCCGGTGATGACCCCGACCGCCTGCTCGCCCGTGCCGACGCCGCGATGTACGCGGTGAAGGCCGAGCGTCCCGTCGGCCGCGGTGCCGTGACCTCCCCGTGAAAGCCGGCTGACACCGCCAGGTACCGTCCCGTGACCGGTGCGCGCGGACCGCGGGCACCGCTCACGGCGATGACGAGGTGGACGGTGAGCCAGGGCGGGAACGGGGCGGAGGACACCGAGGCTCAGGCGGCCCCGACCTGCTACCTCCACCCCGACCGGCCGGCCCTGCTGCGCTGCTCGCGGTGCGAGCAGCCGATCTGCGGCGAGGACGCCATCGAGGCACCGGTCGGCTACCAGTGCACCCGGTGCGCAGCGGGCGGCCAGCCCGTGCGCCGCATGGTCGACGTCGTCCAGCACGCCCCCGTCACCCGGACCCTGGTGGGGGTGATCGCCGCGCTGTTCGTGGTGACCTCCGTCGTGCCGGAGGTCACGGGCACCTTCGGGCTGCGCCCGATCCTGCTCACCCCCGCGGGTGTGGAGGTGCTCACCGCACTGGTGGGGTGGTACGAGCCCACCGCCCTGGCGCGCGCGATCGGTGAGCCGTGGTTGCTGGTCACCAGTGGCTTCCTCCACGCCAACCTGATGCACGTGGGCTTCAACGGCCTGCTGCTGTGGCAGCTCGGCCACCTGCTCGAGCCGTTGCTGGGCCGCGGCCGCTACCTCGCGCTGTGCGCCGCGGGGCTGTTCGGTGGTGGCCTTGGGGTGGCGCTGGTGTCCTGGGTCTCCACGCTGGCGGGCATCAGCGGCATCGATGTCGTGGCACGCATCTTCGGCGGCAACCCCTTCCAGGTGACGATCGGCGCCTCGGGGGCGGTGTTCGGGCTGATGGGTGCGGCCATGGTCGTGCTGCGGGCGCGCGGGGTGAACCCCTGGCGGACCTCGATCGGGACCCTGGTCGGCCTCAACCTGGTGCTGACCTTCCTGTTCCCCAACATCTCCGTGGGCGGCCACCTCGGCGGGCTGCTGGCCGGCGTGCTGGCCGGGAAGCTGCTGCTGGTCGGCCGGGAGCAGGCGGCCGGCCGCCGCAACCGGGTGTTCGCCATCGCGGCCGCCATGGCGATCAGCTCGATCGCCGTCGCCGGCGGCACCGTGGCGGCGTTGACGGGCTGATGCGGCAGGGGACCTGGGCGCGGTGGCAGGACGGCTGCCGCGCCGCTGGGGTGCGTTCAGGTGTCCGGCTGCTCCCCGACCTCCTCGGTGCGGTGGTCTGTGCCCGTCGAGCCGGGCCGCCAGCCCCGTGGCAGCGCCCGGGTGGCCGGGAAGAGCAGGTCGACGAAGC
>SKTN01000421.1 GCA_007117945.1 Nitriliruptoraceae bacterium
CAGGTCCGTGGGGCGGATGCCGACGGTGCAGTCGCTGTCGATCAGCCGGCTCAACCTCGGCCCGAGCGCCGGGATGGTCACGGGTCCGGCCTGCAGTTGGGCGCGTCCCGCCACCCGCACGATCCGCCCGGCCAGCAGGTTCATCGGCGGGGAGCCGAGGAAGGTGGCCACGAAGGTGGTGGCAGGGGCCTCGAACAGCGCCGTGGGGGTATCGACCTGGGCGATGCGCCCACGGTGCAGCACGGCGCAGCGCTCGGCGACGCTCATCGCCACCCGCTGGTCGTTGGTGGCGATCAACAGGGTCACGCCGTAGCCCTCCTGGATCGAGATCAGCTCCCGGACCAGGTCCGCGCGCCGGGGTGCGTCGGCCTTGGAGAAGGGCTCATCGAGGAGCAGCACCCCACCACGGCGCACCAGGGAGCGCGCCAGGGAGACCTCCTGCTGCTCCCCGGCGGACAGGGTCGGCGGCTTGCGGTGCAGGATCCGGCGCAGGGAGAAGGCACGCGCCTCGGCATCGACGAGCTGGCGGCGTTCCTCCTGCGCCACCCTGCGGATGGTGAGGGGGAAGGCGAGGTTGCCCTCGACGTCGAGGTGGCGCAGGAGCCCGCCACTCTGGCTCACCATGGACACCTCGCGGTCCTGGGTAGGCAGGTCCGTCACGTCCCGGCCGCCGAGGACCACCTGCCCCGCGCTGACCTCCTCGAGACCGGCCACCGCCCGGAGCAGGGTGGACTTGCCCGACCCCGAGGGGCCGAGCACGGCCACCCGTTCACGGTCGTGGACGTGGAGGTCGATGCCGTGCAGGATCTCCGTTCCGTCCTTGCTGACCCGGAGGTCCTCGAGGTGGACGGTGCCCATGCTGCTCCCTGCTCGGTGGACCCGGTACGACCAGCATGCCCTCGCGGCCTACGCTGCGCTCGGTCCCGTGTCCCAGAGGAGCGCCGTGTTCACCCTCTACCCCGCCATCGACATCCGTGACGGCCGTGCCGTGCGGCTGACCCAGGGTCGTTCCGACGAGGAGACCGTGTACGGCGAGGACCCCGTCGAGGTGGCCCGCGGCTTCGCCGCCACGGGGACCACCTGGCTGCACGTGGTCGACCTCGACGCGGCCTTCACCGGTGAGCCCCGCAACCGCCACCTGATCGAGCGGATCGTCGACGAGACGGGCTGCCGGGTCCAGGCCTCGGGGGGCGTGCGCACCCTGGCGGACGTGGAGGCCGCGCTGGTCTACGGCGCCGAGCGGGTGGTGCTGGGCACCATGGCGCTGAAGGACCCGAGCTTCGTGCAGCGGGTCCTGGACGCCGTGGGGCCGCGGGTCGCCGTCGGCCTCGACGCCCGTGGCACCACCCTGCAGGCCCGGGGCTGGACGGAGGAGGCGGGGGACCTGTTCGAGGCCCTGGAGGCCTTCACCGCCATGGGCGTACCGCGTTTCGTCTACACCGACGTCGCCCGGGATGGGATGCTCGCGGGCCCCAACATCGAGATGCTGCAGCGCGTCGCCGACGCCACCAGCGCGCAGGTCACCGCCAGTGGCGGGGTGAGCTCGCTGGAGGACCTGGCCGCGCTGGCGGCCTGCCACGAGCGGGTCGACGCCGCCATCGTGGGCAAGGCCCTCTACAGCGAGCGCTTCACCCTGGCCGAGGCGCTGTCAACGGCGGCAGGAGACCGAGGATGAGCGTCCGCCCCGTGATCGAGCCGGTCCCGCCGGCCGAGGAGGACGGCCTGGCCGTCCGGGTGATCCCGTGCCTGGACGTCACCGAGGGCCGGGTGGTCAAGGGCGTGCGGTTCGTGGAGCTGCGCGACGCCGGTGACCCCGTGGAGCTCGCCCGCGCCTACGACCGGGCCGGCGCCGACGAGCTGGTGTTCCTCGATATCACCGCCTCCAGCGACGACCGCGACATCATGCTGGACGTGGTGGCCCGCACCGCCGAGGAGGTGTCGATCCCCTTCGCCGTCGGCGGGGGCATGCGCACCGTCGCCGATGCCCGTCGCATGCTGCACGCCGGTGCGGACAAGATCGCCTTCAACACCGCCGCCGTGAACCGCCCCGAGCTGCTGGCCGAGGCCGCTGACGCCGTCGGGGGACAGTCGGTGGTCGTGGCCGTCGACGCCCGGCGCCGCGACCCCGACGACGCCGCCCGAGGCTTCGAGGTGGTCATCCACGGTGGCCGGACCCCCACCGAGCTCGATGCCGTGGCGTGGTGCGTGCGGGCCGTGGAGCTCGGCGCAGGGGAGATCCTGCTGACCTCCATGGACCGCGACGGGACCAGGAGCGGCTTCGACCTCGAGCTGCTGCGGGAGGTGACCGCCGCGGTGTCGGTGCCGGTGATCGCCTCGGGCGGCGCGGGCTCCGCGCAGCACCTCGCCGAGGCGGCCCAGGAGGGCAACGCCTCCGCGGTGCTCGCCGCCTCGATCCTGCACTTCGGCGAGGTGACCATCGCCGAGGTCAAGGACGCCATGGCGGCCCGCGGTGTGCCGGTTCGACGGATCCCCGCGAGCAGCTGAGCGACCGACCGCGCCGTACCGGGGTGCGTCAGGCTGCGGGCGGAGGCCCGGGGGCGTAGGCGGCACGGACCGCCGCGTCGACGTCGTCCTGGGAGCGCTCGGGGACCTGATCCAGGCCGCAGGCCCCGCACCTGGTCATGGGGACGTCGAGGTGGAGGGTGTGGACCGGGACGCCCTCCTCCACCACGGTGACGGTGCGCCGCGTGCGACGGACCGGCAGCTCCAGGCGCTCGCCGCAGTGGGTGCAGACGGTGGCACGCAGCAGCCGTGCGCGGCCCCGTGGGAGCTGCTCGGCGACCGCGTGGACGCCCCCTGCGACCACCGCGGCGGGGGAGTGGTCATGGCCGGCGGGGCAGGCGAGCAGGGGGCGGCGTTCCAGGGCGACGGCCACGGTGCCGACCTCCACCTCGGTGCCGGCACCGAGCTGCAGCGGGCCCTGCCCGCCGCACGCCGGACACCGCACCCCTCAGCCGCCGTCGCCGTCGGGGCCGAAGCGCTCCTCGAGTTGCCGCTCCATGCGCTCCTCGAGCCGCTGCTGGCAGAGCTCCTCGTCGCCGGTCTCCTCGACGCACTCCTCGAACTCGCGGATGTCGTCACCGAAGGTGTCGAGGAACTCCCCGCCGAAGACCAGCAGTCCGGCGATCCACAGCCCGGAGATCAACAACCCCAGGGCGCCGGTGATGATGCCACCGATCGCCATGGCGCCCCGTTCCGCCCCGCGGTTGGCACGTTTGCGACCGACGATGCCGAGGATGATGGCCACCAGGCTGGCCGGCACGGCGACGAGCAGGGGCAGGATCAGCACCCCGATGACGCTGAAGGCGATCGCGGTGACCCCGGTGACCAGCGCTCCCAGGGCCATGCCGTTGGGTTCACCGCCGGACTCGGACGGGTCACCGATGTCCCAGCGTTGCGGTCCCTGCTCCGCGGGGCCACCGGGTGGGGGTGCGCCGGGTGGGGGCCCACCGGCAGGTGGACCGCCAGGGGGCGAACCGCCCCACGACGAACCGCCCGG
>SKTN01000376.1 GCA_007117945.1 Nitriliruptoraceae bacterium
GCTCGGGCGGCGCCTGGGGCTCGGGCTCCGGCGGGGCGAGCTGCTCGGGCTGGCGGACCTGGGCCGGCACGACCTTCTTGCCGGCCCTGCCCTTGCTCTGCACCGCCGCGACGCCCTTGTCCCTGCGGCGGCTCATCAGCAGCAGGGCGACGACGATGAGCAGCAGCACGGCCAGCGCCACGCCCTGGGTGATCATCGCCGCCATGTCGGTGCCGGCGTCCTCGGCGAAGGCATCGTCGAGGGCGGGGGTGGCGACCCGGCTGATGGCGACCTGGTCGCCACGCTCCTCGTTCAGCCCGGCGGCGGCGGTCACCAGCTCGGCGAGCTCGCCGTCCCCGATCGCCGCACCCTCGTCCACCACCAGGGCGACGGACAGCTCCTCGACGGTGCCGGGCGCCCGGACGGTCATGGTGGTGGTGCGCCCCACGCCGTACTCACGGGTCGCGTCGTCACGCTCGTAGGTGCCCTCGCCACCCTCCTGGCCGACCAGCGGGCCGCCGTCCACGCCGACGGTGCCGCCGGCACCGGGTCCGGTGCCCTCGAAGCGCTCCTCGGAGGTCTGCTCACGGATCGGGGAGCCGCCCTCGTCGTACACCTCGGAGTTGGTGGTGGACTCGTCGAAGTCGAGGTTGGCGCGCACCACCACGGAGGCGGGCGCGTCGGTGGCACGCTGGAGCAGCTGGGTGATGTCGGCGGCCACGGCCCGCTCGAAGTCCCGGGTCAGGCGCTGCTGGCGGTCGGTCATCCCCCCCGAGGAGGCGTCACCGGGCGCGTGCAGGACCTGACCGGCGGTGTCGGCGACGGTGACCTGGGAGGGTTCGAGGCCGTCCACGGCGGAGGCGACCAGCAGGGTGACCGCCTCGATCTGGCCCTGGCCGAGCTCGCGGGTGGGGCGCAGCAGCACCGACGCCGTGGCCGGCGTGCGGTCGGCGGTGAACAGCGGCTCGTCGGGTAGGACCAGGCGCACGCTCGCGGTGTCGATGGTGTCCATCGCACCGAGGGTGCGGGCGAGCTCACCCTCGACGGCGCGCTGCAGGTCGACGCGCTGGCGGAAGTCGGAGACGCCCAGGGCCTGCTCGTCCAGCAGCTCGTAGCCGGCGACGGGCGGGGCGCCGGAGACCCCGGCCTCGGCCAGGTTGGCGCGGGCGGAGTGGAGCTGGTCCTGGGGCACGAGCACCCGGTTGCCCTCGAGCTCGTAGGGCACGCCATGGACGTCCAGCTCCGTGGTGATGCGGCCGAGCTCGCGGTCGTCCAGCCCGCCGTACAGCAGGGTGTAGGAGGGCGACAGCACCCAGCTGATGAAGGGCACCGCGGCCATCAGCAGCACCAGGGCGGCCACGATGAGACCGGCACGCTGCGCGGGGGGCAGCGAGCGGTTCAGGGCGACGAGGCGATCCTTGAGTTCCAAGCGGGGACCTCGGTGCGTGGGGGTGGACGGTGCGGGGTGCGTGCCGGGTGCGTGCGGGACGGGTGCTGGGGGCGGCTGGTGGGGCATCCGTGCGTGCGCAGGCGGACCGGTGCGCCGGTGCGGGCTGCGGGCGCGGTGCGCCTACAGCTGCATCCGCATGATCTCCTGGTAGGCCTCCAGGCCCCTGTCACGGACCTGGACGAGGAGGTCGACGGCCAGCGCCGACTGGCTGTTGGCGATCATCACCTCGTGGACCTTGGTGGGACCGCCGGTGGCGACGTCCTGGATCAGGGCGTCGGCGTGGTGCTCGAGAGCGGAGACCTGCTGGATGCCGTCGGCCAGCGCGTCGCTGAACCCGGGTGCGGGGTTGCCGTTGACCCGGTCGCCCGGGGACATGCCGCCGGTCGCGCCGGGAGCGCCGATGCCGGTGGTCGGTAGGGGCTGTTGGGGGAGGCCGACGGGAGGGATGCCGGGGATGCTCATCACTGCCTCCCGAGCCGCAGCGCGGCCTGGTAGGCCTCGTGGGCGCTCGAGACGGTGCGCAGGTTCGCCTGGTAGTGCCGCTGCGCGATCATCATGTCGACCATCTGCGCACCGGTGTCGACCACGGGCTGCTGCACCATCCCGTCCTCGTCGGCGAGGGGGTGCGCGGGGTCGTAGGTCAGGATCGGGTCGCCGTCGTCGCGGACGGTGGCAGCGGTGACCACACCGGAGCCGCTGTTGGCGAAGGGCCCGCTGTCGAGGGGTTGGACCACCTGGCGCATCGCCCGGAAGGGCTCCTCGCCCGGTGTGGTGACGGTGTTGGCGTTGGCGAGGTTGTGGGCGATCTTGTCCATCCAGTGGTGGGCCATGCCCACCCCGGTGCGACCGATGTCCATCGCGGAGAAGGGGGTCATCGCATGCCCCTGATGGCCATGCGCAGGTTCCCGGTCTTGAAGTTGAAGGCCTCCACCATCGCGTTGGCCTGGAGACCGTCCTTCATGTTGCCGACCAGCTCGGTCTCCAGGTCGACGGAGTTGCCGTTGGCGTTGACGATGGTCGGCGAGGGTGCCTCCGCGGCCTGGCTGCGTTCAGGGGTGCCGCGGCGCAGGGCGTCGCGCAGGGAGTCCTCGAAGTTGACGTGACTGGCGCGGAAGCCGGGGGTCTCCGCGTTGGCGACGTTGTGGGCACGCACGTCCTGGCGTGCCGCGAGCCCGTCCAGGGCGACGGTGACGCCGGTGGTGGTGATGTCCCACATGGTGTGCACCTCCCCGTGAACACGAGAAAGGAGGAGGCAAGCGCCTCCTCCATGAGCCGTTTCGTTCCGTCAGGTTGTCTGACGGGTCCATCGGCACGGTGCGGGGTGGGTTGAGCGCACCCGGTCAGCTCTTCACGCTTCCTTCACAACATCGAGGTGGTGGGGTGCGATCACCCGTGGGTGGGGTGCGGGCTGTCGTGGCTGACGTAGGCCGCGGCAGCGTCACGACGGGTGCCCAGCTGGTTGAGCTCAGCCCCCAGCTGGTCGCGGATCTCACGGGCCTGCTGCTCCGCGGCCATGATCCGTTCGGCCAACCCCCGGGCCCGGTCCGCGAGTGCATCGGGCAGCACGGGCAGGTCCCGCGGAGGTTCCCACACCCCGGACATGTCGACCTGATCGATATCCCCACTGGCGAGCCCGAGCTCGAGATGATCGACCTCTGACTCCAGCGCATCGAGCGCTCCGTCCCAGCGCGGGTCGTAGGGGCTCATCCCGCGACCGCTACCGCACCGCGGACGACGCCCTCGTCCCAGGCGTCGCGCAGTCCCTGGAGGACGCGTTCCACGTTGCCCAGGGTGGTGCGGTCCTTGTGGATGTTGGCCTCGATCAGCTGCTCCGAGCAGTAGGTGTAGAGGCTGGCGAGGTTGCCGGCGACCGCACCACCGCGGTCGTGGTCGAGGGACAGGTGCAGCTCGTCCACGATGGCCTGCACCCGCACGATGGCGTCGTGTGCGGCACCGATGCGACCCTCCGAGATGGCGTCGCGCGCGACCTCCAGGCGGACCAGCGCACCGTCGAACAGCATGAGCACGAGCTGCGCAGGCCCTGCCGTGCTGGTCGCCGCCTGCTGGTACTGGTCACGTCCGTACA